>JAUNAI010000406.1 GCA_030527705.1 Planctomycetia bacterium
CCTTGCTTTTTGGGTAAGCTGTAGTCTTTACTGGGAATAAAAAGGTGGATTTCTGGAAATATTAGGACTTAGAGGCTTTCCCACCCTTGAAAAATTTCGAGGAACATGGTATAATCATGATTTTAGTGGAAATCCACTTCTGATTTCCTATTTATACCAATTCACGTTTTTATTCACGGAAGGGCGATCCTTCCGACAGTCGTTTCAGCAACGCGAAATGACAAAGAAACGGAATTTTATAGTGCATTGGGTATAAATAATCCAGTTAACAGAAAATTAAAACCTATTTAGGGAGAGAAAATCATGTTCGAAAAATATCTTGATATTAATACGATTCAGGAAATTCGTGCGCGTTCGCTGGTCTATTTCGGCTGTGGCGCGATTCAGAAAATGGCGGACATCGCCGCGCAGCTGAAAAGTCGCGGAATCACGAAAGTCCTTATCGTCACGACGAAAAACGCTTATAAAGGTTCCGGCGCGTGGGAACCGGTCGTGGATGCGCTCGCGCAGAACGGCATGGAATACGCCCATTTCGACGGTGTGATTCCGAATCCGACCACGGACTCCATCGACGACGCAGTGAAAATGGCGCGTGATTTCGGAGCCGGCGCGGTTATCGGTATCGGTGGCGGAAGTCCCATTGACGTGGCGAAGAGCGTCGCAATTCTGATGGAATATCCGGGAGAAACGGGTGAATCCCTTTACTGTTACCGTTTCACGCCGGAAAAAGCCGCGCCGGTGGTGGCGATTAACCTCACACACGGCACCGGGACGGAGTGTAACCGTGTCGCAGTTGCGTCAGTGGCGGACAAGAATTATAAACCGGCAGTTGCGTATGAGTGCATTTATCCGGAATGGTCGATTGATGACCCGGCATTGATGTTGACTCTGCCGGTGAAACATATCCTGTACACGAGTATCGATGCGGTAAATCACGTAGTGGAATCCGCCACGACGACCTGCACGAATCCATTCGCAATTACGCTTGCACGGGAAGTGGTCGCGCTGGTACATGAGAACCTCCCCAAAGCGCTGAAAGATCCGAAAGATTTGGCGGCACGATATAATTTAGCGTATGCTGCTCTGTTGGGTGGAATTTCGTTCGATAACGGTTTCCTTCACCTGACGCACGCGCTGGAACATCCGTTGAGCGCGGTGAAACCTGACTTGACGCACGGACTGGGACTCGCGATGCTCCTGCCGGCGGTGGTTGAGGCGATTTATCCTGCGCGTGCAGCGGTTCTCGCGGACATTCTTTCTCCGATTATCCCGGACTTGAAAGTGTGTGCCTGTGACGCGAAACGTGCGGCGATGGCTGTGGAAAAGTGGTTGTTTGAAGTCGGTGCGGACCGGAAACTCGCGGATGAGGGATTCTCGGAAGCGGATATTGACACGCTGGTCGAGCTGACGGAAACGACGCCGTCCCTGCCGGTTCTCCTTTCCGTTTCGCCGGTGGAAGCCACGAAAGAGCTGGTCGCGAAGATTTATAAAGATTCGTTGACGGCGTTTTAGAAAAAAAGAAAAAAAGCAAGCATTCGCAGAACGTGATTAAAAGTTTTTTTGGAATTTTTTAATCCCGACGTAACCTGAAATTTCGCTTCGCCGTCGTTACGCGTTGCGAAACAACTTGCGGAAGGACCGCCCGTCGCGATACGGTAATTTAACCGTTTTAGGGTCTGGGAGAAACCTATTTTGCAAAAATGGTTTCTCCCACGAGCGTAACGACATTACGGGTAGCCGATTTCTCCCGACAGGGTGAAATTCGGCGTAAAGTGTTTAGCTTTATCCTAACTCCTAACCCCTGAACCCTATCCCCTTTTAAACCAAGAAATTAAGGAGTAAATCATGATTTTTGATCCGCTTTATTTTATAATGATTGGCCCCTTTTTACTGCTGGGACTTTTTGCGCAGATGTGGGTCAAGTCTTCGTTTCGGTCGGGCCAACAGGTTCAGACACCGATCTCAGGCGCGCAGGCGGCTCGGCGGATTCTGGACGAGAACGGCTTGTCGCAGATGCCGATTGAGTGCATTGACGGTGAGTTGTCCGACCATTATGACCCCAGCGCGAAAGTGTTGCGATTAAGTCGGGCGGTTTATGAGGGGTATAATGCGGCCGCAGTCGGCGTGGCAGCACATGAAGCAGGTCACGCACTTCAGGACGCACAGCGTTATCCACTTCTTGTTCTCCGAAACATGGCGGTTCCGATGGCGGGTATCGGAAGTAATTTCGGTATGACGCTCTTCATCATCGGTCTGATTTTTTCTGCTCCGATGTTGGTGAAAATCGGCGTTATCCTTTTCGCCGCAGTCGTATTTTTCCAGGTTGTGAACCTTCCTGTAGAATTTAACGCCAGCTCGCGTGCGAAATTCCAGATTGCGAACATGGGCATGGTCTCAGACGCCGCCCAAAGTACAGTCCGAAGCGTTCTACTGGCCGCTGCGATGACATACGTAGCCGCGACACTTCAGGCGATTATGACACTCGTTTACCTGCTTATGCGGGCGAACAGTGATGAATAAGATGAATCATAAACCTGAAATGGATTAAATTGTAAAAAGAAACGGATTAAACAGGAGCGACACTCGCCGATGTTTAATCCGTTTTCTATGTATTTATAATCTTCCCGTGTGTCTTTTTACCACACATTACGCGATTTACCGTGAAGCTGTCGGTGGAAGTGGCGGTGTTGCGGGCGGAAGGATGAGTGCAGAGGTTTCCGCGTTCTGTGTGTTGGCGTCCATATTCCCATTCTGGCTTAAGTTACCATTCATGGGCGTGTCGGAAACGACCTGAACATCTTCCAGATTCATAAACTCTTCCTGTGTCATGCCGAGCATTTCAGGGGTGACTTCTCCAGAAGCCGGAAGCGGTTGCGTGGTAGTGCGAGTTGTGGCACGGGGCGTAGAAACCGCTTTTTTCAGTGGGCGTCCACTATTCACTCCGGTTAAATTTCCGGTATTCACTCCAGCGTTCACTCCCGTATTCATCCCGGTATTTACTCCC
>JAUNAI010000065.1 GCA_030527705.1 Planctomycetia bacterium
CGTTACAGACACGGGCGTTCTGGAAGAAACGGAAAAGGATACCACTTCCGATTATGTGACAGATAATACGGTTTCTGGAGCGACGGAAGTAAAAACCAGCTGGTTCGATTTCCTGCCGACGAACGTTCAGAACATTCTGGAAGAAGTCGGAAATAAGATTTTGTCCAGACTGGAAAAGGTAGCAGAAAAAGTCCCAGCTGTCGCGGAAGGTCTCGCGAAAGCAGAAGAAGCAGTGAGAAATGCGCTGAATATTCCAGAAATTCAGAAGGTTCAAGGCACTCTGAATAACATTTCCGATAAAATCACAGAAAAAGCTCCGGAAGCCGCAGACGCGCTCAAAAATGCGGAAGAAGCAGTAAAGAACGCGTTGAATAAAGCCGCGGAAAAAGCTCCGGAAGCCGCAGACGCGCTCAAAAATGCGGAAGAAGCGGTAAAGAACGCGTTGAATAAAGCCGCGGAAAAAGCTCCGGAAGCCGCAGACGCGCTCAAAAATGCGGAAGAAGCGGTAAAGAACGCGTTGAATAAAGTTGCGGAAAAAGTTATCGATGAAGTAGACGTGGAATCTTATTTCCAGAATGGAGATGGGTCGGACACGTACTCAACGGCGATTGCTGCAGGATTCGCGAAAGCGGAAGAGGCCCTAAAAGGCATTCAGGATATTCCGGAAGTTCAGGATGCTCTGGATAACGTGGCGGATAAAATTGCTGTGGAATCCTACTTCGGTGACCAGGACGGACAGAATGGATGCACGACGGCCGTTGCGTCGGGAATCGAGAGAGTTGAGGACGTTCTGAAGAAAGTTCAGGAAATTCCGGCAGTGAAAAAAGCGGCAGAAAAGCTGAATGACATCCTTTTTGAAAATGAGGATTTAGATTTCATTTTCGGAAAATTCCATAAGTAAAAATGATGTTACCTTTCTATAAACCGGCCCCGGGGCGTATTTTGTCCCGGGAAGCCGTGAGAAATCTGGATCAGACGGCAATTGAGCAGCTGGGAATTCCCGGACTGGTTCTCATGGAGAACGTTGCGCGTGCTGTGACACACTGGATTCTTACCGAGCTGGAAAACACAGAAAATAAAAGCTCTGGGAATAAAAACTTAGAGAATAAAAATACTGGGAATGTCCCCCCAGAGAATGAAATTATGGTGGGCGAAAACCAGGTAAAATGGCCTAAAGTACTAATTTTCTGCGGAATCGGCAACAACGCAGGAGATGGTCTGGCAGTGGCTCGACATTTACAGCTTCACGGCATCAATTTTCAGATTTTCCTCTGCGCCAATCCAGAACGTTTTCGAGGTGACGCACGATTTCAGTATGAACTAGCGCGAAAACTCGACCTTCCGATGACGGAGATTTACGCAGAAACAGAAAAAAATGGCGTTTTTCGCGCGATTTCAGAAAGTTTATCGGAACCTATCTTAAATAAGTTATCAGATAGTTTACCGGATAATTTATTGGAAAATTTATCGGAAAAAGTGTCAGAAAACGAGTTGAAAAGTCTTTCGGATAATGACACGAATAATGAAACAGATAATGGTGCGGAAAATAAAACAGAAATAAACCCAAGTACGAGTACAGAACATGAGAAATTTTATCTGGTAGACGCTCTTCTCGGAACAGGTGCGACCGGTGTACCACGATTTCCGATGAATGCCGTTATTTCATGGATGAATATGCAGGCGACTCGCGGATGTCGGCTTCTCGCGGTAGATGTCCCGACGGGATTGGACTGTGAAACCGGTCGACCTTTCGTGGAAGAAGAAATCGAAACGCGGAAAGAAAACGTCGCCCCTGAGAAAAACATGCAGAAAGAATGCCTGCTACATGAGAAAAACTTGACTCTGGAAAAAAATGGACTGAATTCAGAAAATTGGAGATGTTCCGAAAACGTTATTTATGCGGATATCACGCTGACACTGGCGGCAGCGAAACCGGGACTGGTGACGGAACGTGCACGAAAATATGTTGGAGAACTCTGGATTTCGGATATCGGCGTTTCAGTCGAGAAAATAAAGAAGTTCTAGAAATTTTCCTATTTATAAAACAGGTAACCTATTAAGATTAAAAATACGTGAAAAAATATGTTATGATACGTGAACATACGTAATAACGCAGAAAAACCTGTGACGTGAAAAAGATTACGTCGCAGGCTTTTCTGAGTATAAACGTTTTTTGAGAATGTATTATAAACACCGTAAACATACTATAAACGTTTCAGCAGGTATTTCTGAAGGTACTGCGCACGGAATTCATTACTGTCGAGCGACGATTCCACTCCACCATAAATCCACTGGAGGTAGGCTGGTTGAATCTGTAACAGAAGCTGATTTACCGTGTCGAGTGAGTAATCCGGCATTAAACCGAGATTAATTCCCAGCCGAATCGCGGAAAGGCAGTGCATCGTTTCTTGCGGGCTAATGGCCGACGCATTCTCAATTTTTTTCAGACACTCGCCGATACCCGTTTCCAGCTTGTCACGATTTTCCTGAAGAAGGAATTCACGCGCTTTCTGTTCATAGCCGATGACAGCACGGACGACATCCTGAACCTGATTAACGACTTCTTCTTCCGTGACACCGAGCGTAACCTGATTACTAATCTGATAAAAATCGCCCCACGCTTGAGATCCCTCGCCATACAGACCGCGGACGGTGAGCGAGATTTTCTGAAGGCTATTATGAACCTTATTAAATTGTCGTGTCAGCCCGAGCGCCGGAAGGTGTAACATGACACTTACACGCATTCCCGTCCCCACGTTCGTCGGACAGGCGGTGAGGTATCCTAATTCGTGATTCCAAGCGTAAATGAGATTTTTTTCGATCTGGTCGTCTACGGAATTAATGTCGTTCCAGACTTCCTGAAGCCGAAACCCACTCTTAACACACTGAATACGGAGATGGTCTTCCTCGATAAACATGAGGCTGAATTGGCCGTTCGGGGAAATCATGACACTCCGCGGACCGCTTCCGTCCGCCAACTCACGACTGATCAGGTGACACTCCACAAGAAGTTTCCGATTCAGCGCGCTGAGTTCTTCCATCGAGAAAAGCGTGTAATTCTGTCCGAAACGTGTTTTACGGATAGATTTACGTAAAACCTCCGCAACACGACGTTTTTCCGCGTCGCTAAGCCGTGACACGAAAGGAAAAGCCGCGAGATTTCGTGCGAGGCGAATCCGCGTAGAAACTACGATTTCTGAGTCCGGACCGTCATTTCGTAGCCACTCGCGCTGAGCGTGAACCAATTCATCGATCGTCATTCGATTCCCGCCTCTCTTTCTAGCGACTTAATTTCATCTCGTAAAACCGACGCGCGCTCATAGTTTTCTGCTGTCACAGCCTCTTCCATTTCACGGCGCTTACGGATGAGTGCGGTAAAATTCCGACTCTCCGTTTCCGTAAAATTTTTCGGTTTTTTACCCGTATGACGCAGTTCTCCGTGAATATTCATCAGGAGCGGTTTTAACTGTTTCTCGAAAGCCCGATAATCATCTGGACACCCGAATCGGCTCGACGCGCGGAACTCCGAAAAGAACATTCCACAGGTTGGACAGCATTCCTGGTCACTTTCCAGAAATTCTTCAGACGCTTTCGCGAGTGAAAGTTTCTGTGCAAGATGATTCGCCAACGCGGACGCCATGCTCGCATTTTCTCCGAAACTTCCCTGCATCTGCTGCATATATTCGTCGGCGTGTTCCTTGCAGAAGTGCATTTCTACCGGCTTGGGACCTGCCAAGTCGGTAATGTGACACGTCGCTTCTTTATTACATTTTTGACATTTCATATTATATGTTTTTACGAAAATGGACTTTTGGAGGCAAGGCAGATCATAGGAGACGACGCGTCTCACGTCGTTATCCCTCCCTCTTAAAAGGGGAATTTTATATTCATCTGGTTAAACGTTAAACTTTCCCTATTTCAACGATGTGGAACACATCGCCTCCCAGACAACGAAACCAATCTGCCTTTCCTTACCAGTTCTGTCATGATTTTACCTCTTTCCATTATTTTTGTCAAGATGAAAATTTTTTTCTTTAGAGTAATTGACTTTTTTTCCAGAGCGTGTAAAATAGAGGTTATGTTTTATTTATTATGCCAATTCCACTTGAAATTTCTCTCGGAGGGTAGTCCTTCCGGCTGTCATTTCAGCAACGTGAAACGACGGTGAAACGGAATTTTATAGTGCGTCAAGTATATTATGTTTAACCCATCGAAAAAAACATGTTGATTCAAAATGCTGAACTGAAACTGATTCGTCTTCCGTTACTTCGTCCTGTTCGCACACCATATGGGGAGCTCGCGGAGTTCGAGACGCTTATTTTTACGCTAAATTCTGCTTCTGGAGCTGGTCGCGCGGAGTTACCAATTACCTTATTCCCGGATGCGGACCTGACGTATTTTGCGTCGACGCTGGAAAAGGAAATTATTCCGACTCTCGAAAATCAGAGCATCTCTGACACCGCTACGATTCGGAAATTGCTCGGAAAATGGGGAAGAAATCCGACACTTTACGCACTCGTGGAGATGGCTTGGTTCGAGTTACAGGCAGTTGAAAAAAATCAGTCACTCACGCAGATTCTCGGTGGAGAAACGGTTTCACAGCAGGTTTTCACGTCGGAAGATGAACCGGAACTGACCGAAGCAGGCGTCCCGGACGCGGATATATTTCTCGACCGGATTCAGAAACGGTTTCAGGATGGTTATGTTCATCTTGAGCTGAAAATCCGCCCCGGGTGGGACATCGCCATGGTTCGGACCGTCCGGCAGGAAAATCCCTCCGCATCATTCCATCTCGATTTTGAAGGGGCACTCGGTGTCTCGAATTATGACACGATTTTCCAATTACGCGACTTTTTCCCATTTATGCTTGAGCAACCGTTTTCGGTTGAAGAGTTGGTGGAGGATGCTGAGTTGCAGAAATTGGTGACCTGTCCGGTCGCACTGGATGAGAGTGTCACGTCGCCGGGAATCGTCGCCGCCGCGCTTCGGTTAGGAAGTACGCGACTTGTCCGTATTAATCCGCTTCGCTGTGGTGGTTACGAAAATGCACGAGAAATTCTCGCGATGTGCCGTGAGGCAGAAGTGGACTGCTGGATTTCCTCACCACTTTCTTCGGGAATTGCGGTCCGCGCGAATCTCGCGTTTTCGTGCCTTGACGGCTTCACAGGCCCGTTCGAGTATTATGACCTGACCGAGTATTTCTCGTCGGAATCACTCACGCAACTGGAACTCCCACCATCGTTGACGCTCGATGAAGAAAATTCGTTGCGGATTGAGTGATTTCACCTAAAAGTCACGGAATTCCGTGTAATTTCATCTATTTTCACGGAATGTTAAATCTACGACACTTACGGTGATTCACATATCAGCGTCATTTTCAGGAAAGAGTAACCTCAAAAAGAACGATTATGGAACCATTTCAATTCAAGAAAATCATCCTTGCCAGTGCCTCACCGCGTCGGCGTGACTTACTGACTTCCGCAGGATTTACGTTTCAGGTCTTGCCAGCAGATGGGGGCGTGGAGACGGAGTATATTCCGGAAAAGTTCGCGTCACCAGCAGATTATGTTCTTCAGGAAGCACGACTAAAGGCGGAAAATGTCGCGCGTCGGTTTCCGAAAGAGGACATCACGATTCTCGCGTGCGACACCGTAGCTGTCTGTAAAGATGAAATTCTCGGAAAACCGGCCGACAGGGAAGATGCGGAGCGTATGTTGCGCCTTCTTTCCGATAGTGAACATGACGTCATTTCCGGCTTGTGCCTCCTGAATCCAGCATTTCCGAAAGACACACACCAAGAAACGGTCGTGACGCGCCTGAAAATGGACGTTCTGACGGAAGAAATGCTCACTGCATACCTCGATTCCGGAAAGTGGGAAGGAAAAGCGGGTGCATTCGGCTATCAAGACGGAAACGACTGGCTCCACGTCATTTCTGGCACGGAATCGAACGTCGTCGGTCTCCCACTCGAGCGAATTACGGAATTACTGAAACCCGCCGGCGGGTGGTTCCATTTTTAGAAATTAGAGGCACTGAACATGACAGAAACACTCACATTTTCACAGGCTTTAGAACTTTTAGACCCGGAAAAAACGCCGTTACACGAGTTGGGTGTGCGTGCGGATGCACTGCGGCAGGAAATTTGCGGCGACGACGTTTTTTATAACGTGAATGCGCATATAAATCCGACGAACGTCTGCCAGTATCGGTGTGCCCTGTGCGCATTCAGTACGGATGCCGGCACGGAACGTGCGTACCGGATGTCGATGGATGAAATTCTTGCGAAAGCCCAGGAGGCTGCGGAAAATCGGTGTTCCGAGCTTCATATCGTTAGCGCGGTGGACCCGGAATTGCCCTACAGTTGGTATCTCGACATGGTTCGGTTGGTTCATCAGGCGTTTCCGATGCTCCAGATTAAGGCGTTCACGGCCGTCGAAATCGCGTGGATGTCGGAAATCAGTGGAAAAAGCGTGGCGGAAGTACTCACCGACCTGCGACTTGCCGGACTGGTTACGCTTCCCGGTGGCGGTGCAGAAATCCTTGTGGATAGCGTACGAGAAATCATCTGTAAGAAGAAACCGATGAGCGACGTGTGGCTCGATGTGCATCGAACGGCGCATAAATTAGGGATTCCATCGACCGCGACGATTCTTTACGGACATATCGAAACGCCGACGCACCGTGTGGAGCATCTGATGAAGCTCCGTGACCTTCAGACGGAAACGGGCGGTTTTATGGCACTCATCCCGCTGGCTTTCCATCCTCAGTGCACACCATTATTTACGGAGGGAAACGTTTCAAGTCGGAAAACCACGGCAGAAGCCGACCTGCGGATGATTGCTACAGCACGTCTGATTCTGAATAACTTCCCACATATTAAGGCGTACTGGATTTCTCTCGGGATTCAGACTGCCCAGATTGCATTGGCTTACGGCGCAAGTGACCTAGATGGAACGGTCCGACACGAAAAAATCCATCACGACGCAGGTTCTCTCACGCCAGAATGCCTAGATGTGGCGGAAATCCAAGATTTAATCCGTGAAGCCGGCAGAAACCCCGTCGAGCGTGACTCTCTCTATCGGCCGCACATGTCCGAAGGAATGGCATAAATTAAACACTTAACCTCTCTCTTTATACCAACTCATGTAGATTTCACTCCCGCAGATTTTACTGAAAACAGTGCTCATCTGCGGGAATTTTATTTATATAAGAATTCTTAACGTGATTCTTTCTTAATCAGCACCTCCTTAGCGTCTCGACTTCCCTTATATTTCATCATCTTTCTCACTCTTCCATTTTCTCAGAAACTTCTGTTATTCTCCCTTCTTCAGAATTTCCTGAATCACGTAATTCGCAATTGTCAGTCCAAAAATACCTGTAATTGTCGGCATACTTCCCAAGACATTCCGAACTCGCCCCTTCCGCTCGATCGTTGACGGTTCCGGCTCACCGAGGCACGCACGTCGCACACTCGAAATATCTTCCGACGAGTAAACACACTTACATTTCATCGATAGATTCCGCTTCCGAAACCGCTTTTTTACCATCCGCGCGAGCGGGTCTCCCTCAACTTTTCGTAATGGTCCAATCTGGATTTTCGTCGGGTCCGTCCGCAACGCAGCGCCCATACTTGAAATGAATGGAATTTCACGTTCCATTAAATATGCCATCAGTTCCACTTTCGGCGTGAGCGAATCGATAGCGTCCACTACGAAATCCGGTTGAATTTCCGCAAAAATTTCCTCCATCGTGTCCGTATGCACGAAAACCGAGAGGGATTCCACCTTACAGTCCGGGTTAATATCCCGTACACGCTCTTCTGCGACGTCCGATTTTAGCCGATTCACGGTACTTTCGAGCGCGTAAAGCTGGCGATTGATGTTCGACGGCTGAATCGTGTCAAAATCGATAAGCCGAAGATGTCCGATTCCTGCGCGTGCAAGTCCCTCGACGGTGTAACTTCCGACCGCTCCCAGCCCAATTACGACGACCGTCGCATCGTGAAGCCGTTTCATACCCGATTCACCAACGAAACGAAGAATCCGTGAGTAACGGGGATTATTAATGTCAAACATAGATAAATCAATTCTTAAAAACTCTACAAAAAATATTCCGCAAATCTCGCAGACGACGCAGAAAATACAAGAGAAAAACCATTAAATTTCCCACAGATCTCAGAGACTTCCACAGATTTTAAATATCTCTGTGAAAATCTGTGGGAGTTTCTATGAATTTTCTTTTCAATCTCTATTTTCTCTTTTTCTTCTTTTTTCCTTTTAAAATATCTGCGAAATCTGTGGGAGATTTAATGGGATAAATTTTATTTTCAGATTCCAAAATAGGAAATGTTCAAAAAAAGGGAGACGAAAAAGCCTCCCTCCTTTAATGCTCAAAAATCATTCGCAGTCTATTACTCGTACCGTAAATTGATTTTATCGATAAATTCCTGATTCGATTTCAGCTTCCGTAGCTTATCCGTCAACTGTTCCATCGCGTCAATTGGGTTCATGCTCGCCAATGTGCGACGTAAAAGCGTTACGGAGTGCATCACTTCCGGCGTCAACAGTTTTTCTTCACGGCGCGTGCCCGACATGCTGATATCCATCGCGGGCCAAATACGGCGGTCGGCCAGTTTCCGGTCAAGCATCAGTTCCATATTACCCGTTCCCTTAAATTCTTGGAAAATCAGCTCGTCCATCCGGCTTCCCGTCTCGATAAGAGCCGTACCGATAATCGTCAGTGAGCCACCTTCCTCGAACTGTCGCGCAGTCGCGAAAAGCTTTTTCGGAATATCCATCGCCTTAATATCCACACCACCGCTCATGGTACGACCCGTATTACCGACCCATTTATTAAACGCACGCGCTAAACGAGTAATGGAATCCAGTAACAGGAACACATCCTGTCCCATTTCCGCCAGACGCTTACACCGCTCAATCATCAGCTGAGAAAGACGCACATGACTCTCGATATCACGGTCCAGACTACTCGCCACAACTTCCCCATTCACCGCACGGCGCATGTCGGTCACCTCTTCCGGACGCTCGTCAATCAGCAACACGAACAGTTTCACATCCGGGTAATTCGTGGAAATCGCCTGACTAATCTGCTGCATCAAGACCGTTTTTCCCGTACGTGGCGGAGCAACAATCAACGCACGCTGCCCGCGTCCCAGTGGTGTAAGCAGGTCCATCACGCGTGTGCTAATCGGTTCCTGTCCCGTTTCCAGCTTGTACCAGAAATCCGGCGTAATCGCAGTCAATTCATCGAACGGACGGATATTCAGATACTCTTCCGGCTGCATTCCCTCAACGGTCAGCAGTTCTTTCAGACGCGGCCCCTGATTTTTCCGTCCCGGCGTCATAATACCCGTACAGAAGACCCCTTCACGCAGTCCATAATGCTCAATCACATTACCAGGCACAAACGGGTCAATCAGCTGGCGCGTATACGTCACGGCCGGATCGCGTAGAAAACCATAACCATTCGGATGAAGCTCAAGAATTCCAGAAATGTTAATTTCATCTAGACTTTCGCCCGTCTCAGATCTAAACGGGTCAGCAGCGTTAATCGGGTCATTACTTGTCCGCATTTTATTCATGCGGGGTCGCAGATTTCGATTCGTGCGGAAGTTGTTATTATATCCGCCATAATTTCCTCGGTCCTGATAATGTCCACGTTCACCATAACTGCCGCGGTCCTGACCGTATCCGCCCCCCTGACCATATCGTTCACCGTAACCAGCGCGATCGCCGTAACCAGCGCGTTCACCATACCCAGAGCGATTCATATAACCATTTCGCTCACCGTAATTATCTCGTTCTCCGTAACTGCCCCGGTCTCCATAATTTCCACGATTCCCATAGTTCCCACGATCACCATATCCACGGTCAGAGTAGCCGTTTCGATCGCCATAACCATTTCGTTCCCCGTAACCGACGCGGTCACCATAATTTCCGCGTTCATAACCATTCCGTTCATAATTCCCGCGTTCCCCGCTGTAATTATTTCGTTCACCATAGTTACGGTAATTGGCGGCTCCGTTCTCGCCGTAGGTCGTTTCGCCAAGAGATTCGGAAGAAAGTTCATCTTCATTGGCCATGAATTGACTCCGTGGATTGCCGGTAACTTTTTTGTTGATCATGTTCTTGTTTTGTCCTTTGTTAGAACATCTAGATTGTGAAGTAAGAATATAAGTACCAGACCAGGAAGGTCGGATACTAGAGAAATTCCTTTAACACATAAACATAAAATACCAATTTCGAGCCAGACTACTACTTGTGTATAATTCTGCCCGAAAACACTCAGGTTATGGTGCCTCCACGTACGAATTAAATGCAATTCATCAGATAACCAAGAGGCTCTTTAAATAACACCTTGTAATATAATTATCACGTGTGAGTCAAAAAGAGCAGAACCGCAAAACGCAGAAGCTGTCGCAACAGAGAGAATCCTTTAAAAATATACATCTCTCTCATCAATGCTTAAGTTATTATAGCATAAATCTATTTTTTGGCAAGGGTGATTTTAACAAAAATTTCAAAATTTCTCAAAATTTCCGCAATTTCTGATTCATGGACAGATTAATCTTACTGAAATTTTAGCTCTATCTTTAGCCGAAACCTCATGTTATTTAAAACGGATTAACGGTGCATACAGAAAAATATCCACATATGCACCGTTTCTTTTCCTTATCAATTGATCACATGATTTTTTCCTCTTCTTTTTTCACGTTTTCACACCACTGCTCGAAACCGATTTCTTCAGTTTCCGGCATTTTTTCCACTTCATTCTCGAATCGGCTTCCCTCGGGGAGCGCATGCATACGCTGACGATTTCGCGAATACTCCTGGTCGGCTCGGCTACTCATGAAATAGAAAATCGTGGAAAATATGAACATTCCACCAAAAACAGAAATACCGATAACATAGAACCACATCAGGTCTGGTGTGTAGACCGTACTTACCGTCTGTTTCGGAATCCCACCAATTAAAAGGGGAGAAAGTCGCCGAATCGGTTTCCCTTCCTCATTTTCCCCCTTAATATATCCCCACGTATTAAAGAAAAAGGCAGGAACTGCCAGTTCAACATAATATCCCCTGTCATTTCCCGGCTGAACTCCAGGCGGTAATTCCGGCGTAAGGACCACAATCGGCGACTGCGGAGTCTCGTCCGGGAACATGAAAATCTCGTAATAATGCGTAATTCCGAAACGATTATTAATATCTGCATCTTCCACGCGGATCGCCACAATTCGTCGAGCGACACCCTTCACGTAAAAGAAATTTCCGCGTTCCTTCACCGGCTGGTTAAAGAGCGGCGCAACCGAACTGTACCGCGTCGGACGTTTTCCATCCTTCATTTTCGGTTCCGGCAGTCCGAGTTGCTCGAAATGCTCATCCGGCGCGTTTTCCTGCACGTCCGTGACGATTTTCTGAAGTTTTTCCGGCGGCATTCTAAAAACAGTATTCATCAACTGATAAAAACACTCACGATTCCGCAGAGAAAGCCGAGTATCCGCAGACGCGCTCCGCAGAGCCTCCGGTGGGAGTTCTGTCCTGTCCAGATCATCGAAAAGTCCATAATCCATCCCCGCATTCCCCAGTAACGTGTCCGGATACCACGCCAGTCGGTTTCCCAGCAGAAACAGCGACGCCATTTCCTCCGGTCTTTCCGCATTTCCAGCATCCTGCAGACTTCCAGTACCCTGTACACTTCCAGCACCCTGCTCAGTTTCAGCATTCTGCACACTATCTGCGTTCTCAACATTCCGCACGTTTTCCGTTCTCTTCACATACTCGGAAACCGGTCCTTTTTTCATAAACAGCGCGATTACCCCCACTCTCGGCGCGGTTTTCACATCCCCCGTTAAAACTCCCGGCTTCTGGAACGCACGCGGAATCGTGTGGCAGAAGAGCGTCGCCCGCCGTCCATCATCCAGAATTAGTCGGCACGTATAATAAGAATCCACATCATACCGGAAAGCGACACGTTCCTCAAGTGCCGTTTTTTCTGCGCTCAGTAACTTCCCAGAAACCCAGAATGCGTCGAAACGCCGAGCATTCAGTGCTAATTTTTCCGTCAGCAGGTCCAGCTCCACAAGAGCCGTATCCGGGAGCGCCCAAGACTCCAGCCGTTCCAACCGAATCCGATTTTTAAGATGATAAAAGAAAAACAGCGCGTCCTCACCCGGTAACCACGCTTCACCGTCCGTGTAACGATTCCGGAAAGAGTCACTTACTTCATAAAGTCGCCAATAATCCTGAATCGTATCGAGCGACGGGATTTCATCCTCATTTTCCGCGTTCTCATAATCGACGGTTTCATCCGACATTTTCACGTCGAGTTCCTCGGCCGGGTCGGCTAAATCTGTGGTGAAAAACTCCATTTCCGTCCCGATTTCCGGAGTTTCTTTCGTCGCGGTAATAATCTGCGCGAAAACCGTTCCGGTCAGGAAAAGGAACACGAAAACCGAAATAAAAAACCGATGTGTGTAAAATGAAAAGTTATTCATGAAAAGGTCCTTGTGATTGATAAAAGCCTTCCCTTTTAGGGAGATGTCATGGTGTGACAGATGAGTCGGCTCAGCCTCCCCTTTTAGGAGAGATGTCACGAAATAGCGGAGGGGTCAGGGATATTTCATTAATAACCGTTTATAAATGGAGTCTTTAGAAGACTTTCACCCCGCTCCTCCGTCTCGCTGACGCTCGCCCCCTCTCCTAAAAGAGGAAGCTATATTATTTTAACTTAAATACTCCTCGTATTCCGATAAATCCAGCATGTAAATCTGTCTCCCACCGTTATGCGCAGAGTCAATCAGCACTTTCCGACCGTCTCGGCTCGCACGCGGGTGGAGGTCACAGCGCCACTCACCTTTAAATTCTCGTGCCATGTAAAACTCGCCCAGCGGGAGTTTCGTCTCCGTCGGCAGATGGAACAGGAACGGATGCTGATAACGCTCACGGTCGGGGTACGTATCATTCAGAATCCACTCCTGATTCGTGTGCGGAAGGTAAGAGACATGACCATCAATTTTCATAATATCTTCTCCGACCGGAACCGTATTCTGCGTTTTATCCTCAAAAACGTAAAATCGGTCGCCGAATTCCGGGCGTCGCGCGTACGCGATAATGTGCGTCGGGTCACGCCAGACTAAATGAGACGTCATATTATACGGATTCAGGACGTAAATATCAGAACCGTCGGCGTTCGCAGTCATTAAGCGTGTCTTCCAGTACGATTTTTCTGCTTCCCCACGCCAACGGTGGAGAAACAGGAACCGTTTCGAGTCAGGAGCGATTAAAAGATGGTTAAACCAGTGTTTCGCACCTTTCGAGTACCCACCCTCCGGCACCATATCCGCCACGTCACGGAAAGTGAAAAGGAGTTTCGTTTCACCTGTCCGTAGGTCCATTTTCCAGATACCTGCGTTATCCGGCGCAGACACATTCGCGTTCGGGTCAGGAACGCCGCAGTATCCGTAACCAGGTCGAGTATCGTTCAGACGCGCGAAATCGGGGAAAAGCGCATATTCACCATTCGGCGCAATGACATACATCGCGTGCGGTAATTCTCGGTACTTCCCCGTTGCGGGACAGTAAGCGTGCGCGAAAAATCGGTCACCTTCCCGGTCATTCCAGACCACTTCCGCGTCCTCGAAACGCTCGCGCCCCGGCACCCACTGAAACATCGGTCCCTGTTGCCAGTTCCACGCACACGAAAAGCCAATCGGCGTCCAGCGATTCTTATCCTGTAAATCAATTAACCCTACCTGAATCCGGTCTTCCGGCGTCGGCGACCGATGATGAAAATCGACTTCCAGCCCCGTCACCAGCCGGTCCGTCGGGTCAAAATGTAACTGGTCATAATACGCACCCCAGTGATATTTCGGTCCCTGTGTCAACTGAGTGACCGGCACGCACGGATTCGGTTTCACCTGAATAATCGGGTTTTCTGAAGGATTTTGAGCGGAAATCTTCAGTGTTTCGGCAGTGTTTCCAATCTGCGTTTTCATTCCCGCACACAGCCCGATAAAGGTGGCGGTTCCGGCGGTCGCGGACGCTAAAAATCCCCGTCGCGTGAAGGGGTGGGAAGGGGTTTCTACTGGATTCATCTATCTTTCTCCTTAAAAGGGTGGGAATGGTGGAGAATTACATTAAATGGATATTCTTCAGTATAACACACCACGAAAAATATGCAAGCGTGTTTTTAATTCTTTTAAAAAATTTTTTCTAAGAAAAATTTTAGGACAACCTAAAGGGTATACAAGTTACAACCGATATTTTTACTACTTATAGCATATTTTATTTAGCCTGAATATTTCATATACTCTATGGATATAACATTCATTGCGTAAAATCCTACCCTGTAGGGGGCATATATAATAGCCGTGGGTGTAAACCCATGGTATACGGAGACTGAAACGCGATTCTCCCCCTCCCCACACCTTCGGCGTGGGGAGGGGGTCGGAGGCTGGGGGCGGCGCCGATACGCTTTCCGTGGGTGTATACCCACGGCTATTACATAACGCTCCTACGGAGCTTGGCGTTTCGATAATGAACCTTAAAACACAATGTGTATATAATTCCCTCCGCCAAAACCACGATTTCATACCGTATTTTACGACATTTTAACGTTTTTCACATTTCCATGTATGAAATATCCCGGCTAAAAAAGAAGGCTTTAACACCACTTCACATACCCAGGGAAAGGGGAGTTTCCATGAGAAAATGGAGTTTTCGCGTTGGAGTTCTGTGTGTCGTTTTAGGTTCTTTCATGATGGGAACAGTTGTCATGACGCCGACCGCACACGCTACGCCGACGCACGCAAGTAGTAATTATGAAAAAGGTCTGGTAGACCACATTCATCCGGAAGAAGTCGAAGCACTCGGCGGTCAGGTTCCGGAAGGTGTCACCGTGGTGGACCACGAACCGGGATTCTGGGAGAAATTCGAGTGGGGAATCGTCCTAGGTGGAGTCGTTCAGGGAAATACGGAAAATGACGACTGGGACGCACAGACGGATGCCATGTATCATGTCGACATCGAGGCACTTTTCCCAGTGACGGACCACAGTTCCGTTTACACCCTGATTGAAGCGGGTGGCGGAGACGGCGTGGACGGACGCATTTCAAGTTTTTCCGGTTGGAGCGATTATACATGGGGCGACGACGATATTATTCTCGCTGAACTCTGGTATGAACACACCTGGGCTGACGGTCGATTTCGCGGAAGAATCGGAAAAATCGACCTTTCCACCGATTTCGACACGAATGAGTACGCGAATGACGAGCACTGTGCATTTACCTCAAGCGGTTTCATTAATAACCTCGCAGTCGAGCTTCCCGATTACTCTTTCGGCGGCATGTTCTGGTGGCAGCCTACCGAAAAATTCTCCGTCGGTGTCGGTTATCAGAGTAATAATGGCTGGGATGACGTCTTCCATAACGGTTTCGGAATTCTGGAAGTCGGCTGGCATCCGATTTTTAACGGTCATCAGGGAAATTACCGATTTTACGGCTGGGCGAGCGCTCACGGAGCTGGTGAGGATGAAGAAACTGGTGAATTCGTGGACGGCTACACCAACGCGGGCTGGGGATTCTCTTTCGACCAAGAAATTACCGCTCATATTGGCCTCTGGTGCCGTTACGGCTCACAGTCGAACGAGGAATTTAACGCATTCAAGGCACACACAAGTTTCGGCGTTCAGTTCATGAATTTTTACCGACGTCCTGATGACGCAGTCGGCCTGGCTTACGGAATCGTAACGCTGGCGGATGATTACGCGGAAAGTCTGGAAAAAGCGGACGATGAAACACATGTAGAATTATATTACCGTGCTCAAATTAACGAGAAAATCGCACTCACACCACATCTTCAGTGGATTACGAATCCTGAAGGTGACGCAACTCGTGATGACACATTCGTGCTCGGCCTGCGTGGGACATTTATGTTATAAGAAAATGAGGATTCTTTATCCAAATACCATTTTATACATAATAATCATTTCCACGTTATGCGGTCACTATGGCAGGCGTTTCTGCAACGCGAAACGACGGGAAAACAGAATTTTATAGTGCGTTGGAGATAATATCCTTTATATAAAGGATATTATCTCCCTTACACAATTTCCTTAATATCTCCCCAGAAAAACAGACCACGCAGAAAAGTCCACGTGGTCTGTCTTATTTATGGTTAAAAGTGACTGATAAGGTTA
>JAUNAI010000066.1:0-12134 GCA_030527705.1 Planctomycetia bacterium
TATAAGTATCCAGAATCGCTTTCGCAGCATTTCCGTAAGCGTCCTTCTGACGGGCAACCTGCCCATAATATTCTGTCGCGGCTTTCAGATTCTCTTCAGGTTTTTCAACCGTCGCCATGATTTCCGCATTTTTCGCCATCGCGAAGAGCGTCATCTGTTTCATCGCCTCGTTCGGAGCAACCGCATTCAACGCTTGAAACTGGCTTGCCGAATTAGTCAGTGCTTCTTTCGCAGCAGCAACATCTTTCGCCGCCAATTTCTGAGCACCATTCTGCAATTCCTGAATCGCCTGTTCAAACGCAACGAGCGAGCCCGGCAACGTATTCATATTATCCTTCGCGAACGCTTTCATCGCTTCTTCGCGCACTTCCGGCTTCTCAGCGTCCATCGCAGTAATGGCAAAATATTTTTCCCAGATCTGTTTCTGAGCGTTCAACTTCTGTTTTTCCATAAAAACAGAGGCCAAGAGCACCACAATCGCCACCACAATCGCGACGCCAATCGGCTTCCGATACGCTTCGATGGATTTCCAGACGGTTACCAGGAAATTTTCAAGTTCGTTTTCACGACGGATTTCTTCTTTCATTGATTTATTCCATTAAGCAAAATGTTTACAAGTTTCGTTTATTCGATTAAAGAACAACTACCTTATTATCCGAGAAAAATCGCTTTTCGTCAAGAGGAATCCTCCAACTTTTCGCATTTTTTCCCGGATTTTTTCAGTTTTTTGTCCTTTATTAATTCCTTTGACGTTATTTTATAACTATTTAACGACGTAATTCACCATTTTTGACGGAATCACAATCTTTTTCACAATCGTTTTTCCCTCAATCCACTGGAGGAATTTTTCGTCTTTCAGAGCGACAGCTTCCGTCGTTTCTGCGTCACAACCTGCTGGCAACTGGATTTTGGAACGCAATTTTCCACAAACATGAAGCGTCACTTCCACCGTCGTTTCCGCGATGGCTGACTCATCAAAAGTCGGGAACGATTCATATGCCAGCGTATTTCCGTGTCCCAAAACTTCCCACAATTCTTCCGCAATATGCGGCGCGTACGGTGACAGTAACAGAACAAATTGTTCCATCGCGACTTTCGGACGGACCGCCTGTTTACTGAAGAAATTCTGGAACTCCATCATACGCGCAATTGCCGTATTTAACTGCATCGTCTGAATATCGTTCCGAACCGCCTTAATCGTCTTGTGAAGGACGCGGTTCTGCTCTTCCGTCGGCTCCACATCCTGAACCGCCTCCGCAAGTGCCATTTCGTCCGCGCGTTCATCGACAATCATGCGCCACACGCGACCGAGGAAGTCACGCACGCCGGAAACGCTATCCACGCTCCACGGTTTCACCGCTTCCAACGGTCCCATGAACATTTCATACATGCGCAACGCATCCGCGCCGTGTTCTTTCACCACGTCGTCCGGATTAATCACGTTTCCGCGACTTTTCGACATTTTAAACGCGCGACTGTCGAGCTTAATCGCTTTATTCGCGCGCAAAACGAAATATTCACCCGCCTTTTCGACATTCTCTTTCGTGATTTTCACACGCGTTAACGCATTCTTTTCCGCTTCCGACATTCCCTTCACAACATCCGCGCTGACATACTCGCCGTCCGCCGTCTGGAACGCGTTATACTCCATCTCGCCGAGAATCATTCCCTGATTTACCAACTTATGGAACGGTTCTTTCGTCGTGACGTAACCACGGTCATACAGTACTTTATGCCAGAACCGTGAGTAAAGCAGGTGCAGTACCGCATGTTCCGCGCCACCGATATACAGGTCAACCGGCATCCACGCTTTTTCGATTTCCGGGTCGATAAACCGTTCCGAATTTCGCGGGTCAAGATACCGAAGATAATACCAGCACGACCCCGCCCACTGTGGCATGGTATTCGTCTCGCGCTTGTATTTCTTGCCGTCAAGTTCCACATACAGCCACTCTTTCGGCGCGTTTTCCATCGGCGGTTCCGGATTTTCGAGCGGCGGGAAATCGAACTGCTCCATTTCCGGCAGATTCACCGGCAAGTCCGCGTCCGTCAGCGCACGCAGACGCCCCGTCCGTTTCCCATTTTCGTCCAACTCATGCAGTAACGGGAACGGTTCCCCCCAGATGTGCTGACGGCTAAAGAGCCAGTCGCGCAACTTACAGTTTTTCGCCAGTTTTCCGATTCCCAGCTCGACCAGCCACGAAACGATTTCCTTCTTCACCTCCGCCGTCGGCATACCGTCGAACTTACCGCTATTAACCGCCACGCCATTCACGGTAAACGCTTCCACGCCATCACGGAGTTTCTGAACCATTTCTTCCGTCACGCCATTTTCACCGACAATCGGATCCACAACCTGAATAATCGGAATATTATACTTTTTCGCGAAATCGAAGTCACGCGTGTCGTGCGCCGGAACCGCCATAATCGCGCCTGTTCCGTAACCCGCCAAAACGTAATCCGCCACCCAAATCGGAACCAGACTGCCATTCACCGGGTTAATTGCATAAGAACCCGTAAAAACACCCGTCTTCTCTTTCGCCAACTCGGTACGGTCCAAGTCGCTCTTTCCAGCCGCTTCCGCACAATATGCTTTCACCACCACTTCATTTTCCGGCGTGGTCAACTTCTCGACAAGCGCATGTTCCGGAGAAATCACCATGTAAGTCGCTCCGAAAAGTGTATCCGGGCGCGTCGTGTAAATCCGCAACACATCATTTCCCGGTTTCCGCGGATATTTCGTCTGTGACCGCGTTTCCAGCCATTTCTCATATTCCGCCTGACACGGTTTTCCATCCGCCGACCGTTCTGAACCGATGAAGAAATCGAGTTCACCGCCCGTACTGCGTCCAATCCAGTTCCGCTGGAGCATTTTCACGCTTTCCGTCCAGTCCAGCTCTTCCAACTCCTCCACCAGACGGTCCGCATAAGCTGTAATACGCAACATCCACTGTCGCATCGGAATACGAATCACCGGGTGTCCGCCACGCTCGCTTTTTCCGTCGATGACTTCTTCATTCGCCAGCACCGTCCCCAAAATCGGGCACCAGTTCACCGGCGCTTCCTGCTGATACGCCAAACGGTGGTCGTCGATATACGCGAGAACCGCGTCTTCACCTTCCGCACGCACATCTTCCGGAATCGGCAACTCGGAAATCGGACGTCCCTTCTTCATCTCGGAATCGTACCACGTATCGTACAACACGAGGAAAATCTTCTGCGTCCAACGGAAATACTCCACGTCCGTCGTCGCAATTTCACGACTCCAGTCATACGAAAAACCGAGCATTTTCAACTGACGACGGAAGGTGTCAATATTCTTTTCCGTCGTGATTCGCGGATGAATCCCCGTCTTTTTCGCATACTGTTCCGCTGGCAAACCGAAAGCGTCCCACCCCATCGGATGCATAACACTCACGCCATTCATCCGATTATAACGACACACGATATCCGTGGCAGTATACCCTTCCGGATGCCCGACATGGAGACCGTTTCCGCTTGGATACGGGAACATGTCGAGAACATACATTTTCTTCTCACCCGGCAGACGCGGTGCCGCAAAAGTCTGGTTCTCTTCCCAATATTTTTGCCATTTAGGCTCAATGACCGCTGGATTATAACGTGGCATGAAAAAAATCTCCGCAACCAACGCGACCCGGCAACCGCATTCCTCGCGATTTACCGAAAATTCGCTTTCTGAAAGTATAAACAGTTCTTATTATAACCAATTCGTAAAATTCTAAAAGCGGGGGTGGCCCAGAAAAAGCAGAAATAACAAAAAAAACCAAAATATTTTCATTTTCTTACCAAGAGCTCAAAAGAATTTATGATACCAGATATAAACAAACGCGAATTTAGATATATTACGAATCCCCTAATCAGCTTTCAGGAATCCTCTTCCATGTAAAATATTACCTTAATGGCATAATATTTTATAAGAACTTTCCGTTCTGCAAGAAATTCCTAGGTGTAATCGGCACAATTGTCAAGATTACACCTAGAACCCCCCTCCATTAAAGTTTCGACATGTCTATAACTTCTTCATCTGCCCGGTTAAGCAACAAGCGCAACGTATTTGACGAAACACTAAACGAAATTGGCTGATAATGACCGTCACAGAAAACGAATCCACACTTGCCGGCATGACTCGCGCCAAATGCGTTAATCTGGTCTACATTACGTCGGCACTGGAAAATATGACCATTGGCGTAACAACGTAATGTATCATAATTTGAGCCCCCCAGATAACAGTCATCATCGTCACTTCCACCATCCGACATCTCTATAAAGTTGGCACGTAGATAACGCTCTCCCAGTAAAATCGTGTTCGCGAGACCATCATACACATCCTTCTCGTAAATAGCACTTCTGGCGTAAATCACACCACCAGAATTGAAATAATTTTCATCCGATTGTCCCTCAATCGCCCCAACAGTACCACAATTGGCGGCATAATCCGATTTAGCCGTTTTACTCAACCCACCGTGCGACTCCTCATCTGAATAAACCGTACGCACTTTGGTCGTGTAGAGTTTCGCCTTTCTGCGCGACGGACAATACAGTAACGACATCGGCGTCTTTAAGCGCGCTTCAATACTTGACTGATGCAATGCTGCCTGCTCAATATGTGGAAGGATATTATACATCCAGCCGCCACGCTGGTCATTCCCATGTCCCCTCTGGCGGTCGCCGATATAGGAATAACCATGACCACCAGTGGGAAACTGTCCCCCTACCGTAACAGCGTGTGAGTTGGTCGCAATCCCCAACTGCTTCATATTATTCGTACACGACATCTGGCGAGCAGCTTCACGTGCCTGCTGAACTGCAGGAAGCAAAAGCCCTACTAACATTCCGATAATCGCAATAACAACTAATAACTCAACTAATGTAAAGCCGACACGTTTCACTATACTTTCTCCCTAAAAATTCGTTCATTCAGTAATAACGTACCAGAAATAAACACGAAAATTAGAGGTAATATGTCCCGAAGATTTAATAATATGAAACATTTTACCTCCACTTTTATCCGTAATTTGTTAAAATGATAACAAATTACGAACGCTTGCGATGAAGTCCAATAATCAGTCCTATTCCCAGAACAAGTAATCCCCACGTTGCTGGTTCAGGTACTGCATTCATCGAGACACCGAGAACAGAAACACCATTCGCGCCAAAAAGCGCAGTGTCCGTAAAATTCCAAGCGAAAACATCTGAATTCATCATCGCCACTAAGTCGGGCATGAGCGTCATAGAAACACTCGAATCATCATTGAATTCCGCTATTAAGAAACTCTCATCACCGATTTTGAGCGTTTCGTTCAAGTTGTTAACGAATGTCGCAAGGTCCATATCATTCGTATCCACTACCAACGATAAAATATATGGATCGCCAACGTGCACACCTTCTAGGGTCACCCACCCTTGCGTCGCACCATCGCCATCAAGTTGAATGGAACTATTTTCGGCAATCATGGAACCACGACTTAAGTCGGAGTTCAGTTTCATATTCAGTTTACCTGTATTGGTGTCGTAGGCAACCGTCGCCATGTCAGGTGTTTCATTTGTGACCGTGACTGCATTCTTGCCACCGACAGTCATAATATCAATTCCATCTTCGACCGAGTAACCATCGATAAAAGTCAGACCATCGCTAACACCGAAAGTGACTTGACCGTTATTCTGTGTGAATGAACCATCGACCGTCAATGACCCCATTCCGAGCGAGTTAGTCCGGAAATTGATGGAGGAATTCGCGTTCATATTCGCGTTTCCTTTAGCCGTAATGTCACCTGCATAGATGTTTAGATCGCCGACACCGACCGCCTCTTGTCCAAGTCGCAACTGCGTGTTGCTTGTGACGGTACCGTTATAGAGGTTAAATTCCGCGGAGCCAGTTTTCGCAAGAATAATCCCATTTCCGCCGGTGGTTTTCAGCTCGCCACCGTACATATTCATGGTACCGTCAGAAGTTTCATAGTCCCACCCCATCGTGAACCAGTTGGTGTTAATGGTACCACCATACATATTGAGGGTGTTCCGCGTTTCAAAATCTTTTCCATTTGTGAACCCGACTAAGACCCAGCCGGAAGCGGTGATTTCGCCGTCGTACAAATTAAACGTACCAGAACCCGCGTGACCAACTGCGATGTCCGTCACTCGAGCTGTCCCACCGGTCATCGTCCAAGTTCCGACACCAGAGGCATTTTGTCCAAGCGTAATTCTTTCTTTGGCAAGGATGTCTCCGCCACTCTGAATCAATGTACCTTTACCGTTATGTCCGATAAGTACGCTCTTTTGGCTTTCGACATATCCATCGTACATATTAAATATACCAACACCCGAAGCGTTGTCGCCAAGCGTTACTTCTCTTGAAGTTGTAATAAGAGAACCACCATAAAGGTGATATTCGGCTTGTCCATTGTGTCCCAGCGGTGCCCACGCAGCATTTACCGTGCCACCGTACTGGTAAACCGTTCCATGAGCATTCGCGATGTTGTTACCGACACAGTAATAGCTGCCCGCGTTAATCGTACCATCATTCAAGATGAGTGTGCCATTGCCACGGTATCCAACGTTGAAATTCGATGCGTTGATAATTGAGGTTCCATCGACTGTGACAGTCACACTAGAACCCGCTTCCGCTGCGATGTTAAAGTTTCCTACGTTTCCACCATTGGTGTGAGTAATAATGGTATCTTGAATCGTTCCAGAAGCTGTTCTGTTTTGGTTGGCGTAGTAGATATTATGGGCTTTAAATGTTCCACCATTCAGGTTCAACACGCCGTAATTGCCGTTAAGACCAATGTTTGCCGTGCCGTTTACCGTTGTGTCACCAGCAGAATTGAATGTGCCCTCAATATTAAATCCACTTCCAATCGCCAACGCACCGTTTTTTTGGACCATGACGCTCGCACTGTGGTCGAGATTTAATGTTTTCGCTGTTGCGGAACCGGAAATGGTCACGTCCCCCATATTCACGTAAACGTTACTTACATTCGTGGGTGTAGCCGTCGCAGTCGCCCCTGCTTCATTAAGCCAGTTAGAAGCCGTTCCCCAGTCGGAAGTTGCTCCGTTCGCGTTGAAAATCATATCTCCTGCCACATAGTTCGGCTTCGCCAACACCGTCATTGCGCGTCCGTCGTAACTCGCGGCATTTCCCACCATCGTCCAGTCATTCTCCTTCCCTGACGTCGTATATGCGTCGCCAATTCCTGCGTCAATCGACTCGCCTGTCCGGTAAAGACGCGACATACTGAATAACGATTGTCCCTGTTGCGCAGTAGAATCGTATACATGAATCTGCCAGCTACCGTGGTCACCTGTGGGTTTACCATCTTTTAGGTTTATCGTGTCATTCCAGTCATATCCGCCAGCGTTGTTGGTCGAGAGCGTAAACGCATTTCCGTTCTGGTCCAGTTTCGACGCTTCCGCAGTCCTACTGTAATTAAAAGACCAGAATTCAAGGACGACATTCGTGTTCTCAAGTGCCTTTACCCCATCCGCGTCTGCCGCCACTCCGCTAAATAACGGCATGTTCGCCGACGAGTAGGACGTATACACATTCGAACCGGTAATCACGCGGTTCACGACATCCTCCACTTTACCATTCCGCGAGATTCCGAGCTGATAAACATTCGTCCCGTGATAATTCGGCGTGTCGACCAACACCCACTCCGTTTCATTAGTGTTTTTATTCGTCAACTGTCCATAAAAGATGGCACCTGACCAGCCACGATTATCCGTCGTAATCGGAGTCGTGTCCGCATAATCATAAAATGAGTTTTGTCCCGTATTACCACTTCCATTTTTAGGCAGGTTATCCGAAGCAAAAACCGTCCGATACATGGAAATATTATCCAACTGATTCAATGCAACCCCATTATCCCGCAAGTTGGCATAATCAGCACTATATACAGGATCCAAGTGATTTCCCCCCAAAAGTAACAGGGCAAAAAATAAGGAGGAAATTTTGTGTGTATCTTTCATAATAAAACTTGATTGCTATTGGCCGAGAATCCCAATTATGAACGACTTCTCATGATTATCTGATTCCTTCTATCTATAATAACTATATTTTACGCTACATTAAATTTTTTGCAAGTGTTTTTTTAAGAAATTCCCAAAAATTTTTTGATTTTTTAGAAAATGTTCCTCCCCCCCAATCATTTTCCCCCGAAATCCAGCACAATGAAGGAGCATGTTTGGTCAGAGAATAAAATAACCAAGTTTAGTTTTCAACATTTTGAGGTTTTCTTACTTCTTAGGACGAAATCCTACAAAAAAATTCACTCCCCATTGCATAAAAACGTGACTATGTTACAATGAAATTGTGGATGATACCTCTCCTAGCGAGGATAAGGAGGAACGGAAATCAGTATCTATAATCAGTACCTGTAAAAGGAAAACAATCATGAAAAAAACTTGCCTCTGGAGCGTTCTTTTCGCGCTCCTTTCCGTGGCTCTCGTGTCGAGCGTCTCGGCCGACGTCCGTATGCCCCGGATGTTCAGTAATAACTGTGTCCTTCAGCGTGGCGTTCCTGTGAACGTTTTCGGTTTTGCCGACGCTGGCGAAAAAGTGACCGTGGAATTTAACGGTCAGAAAATCGAAACGACTGCCTGTGAAGCCGGAAAATGGCTTGTGAAACTGGCGCCGATGGAGACGAAATGCGAAGGTTCCGTGATGACGATTACCGGTAAGAATACCATCACCGTCGAAAATGTCGTCGTTGGTGAAGTCTGGGTCTGTAGTGGTCAGTCGAATATGGAATATGCGCTCGGCGGTTGGGGACGTGTGGACGCGACCGAAGAAGAACTCACTGGAGATAACAGTTTCATTCGCTTTTTGCGTGACGCTTATGTAACGAATCCGAAACCTCAGGAAGATTTGGCGGGTGGCGCATGGATTGAATGCAAGGATGGTCAGCAGAAACCGTGTACCGCAGTAGGGTTCTATTTCGCGAAACGTCTCCATGATGAACTTGGTTGCCCGATTGGCCTGATTCACTGCAACTGGGGTGGTTCGAAAGTCGAAGAATGGATGCCGGCGGAAGGTATGGCGATGTTGTCGGAAGAAACCGCCGCGCACGCTCGCGAATTTGTGACGCACGTGAAGGCGGATAACCGAAAATACACCGGTTGTATGTTCAACGGGAAACTGAGTCCGTGGACAAAATACACGATTAAAGGCGCAATCTGGTATCAGGGTTGCTCGAATGGTGGACAGGGACAGGTTTATTTTGAGAAGATGCAGGCGATGATTCAGTCGTGGCGTGCCATCTGGGGTTATGAATTCCCGTTCTACTGGGTCCAGTTAGCGAATTATCAGGCTCCGAATGACGACCCGAATACGATGGGTGGTTTCGTGCCGGTACGTGCAGCGCAGACGAAATGCCTGACGATTCCGAAAACGGGACAGGCGGTCACGATCGACATCGGTGAGGCGAATGACATTCACCCGATTAACAAGTTCACCGTGGGAAATCGTTTGGCGGTCTGCGCTCTGGCGAACGATTACGGGAAGGACGTGATTTATGCGTCTCCGCTCTTCAAGTCGATGAAAGTGGAAGGAAATAAAGCGATTTTGACCTTCGACAACGGTGGTACGAATCTCGTCGTCGGAAAACAGAATGTACGTAAATTCAGCATTGATAACGAATCTGCGTTGAAGTGTTTCGCCGTCGCTGGCGCCGATGGTAAATATTACTGGGCGGAAGCGAAAATCACGAGCGCGAACACGATAGAAGTCAGTGCTCCGGAAGTTGCAACGCCGGTAAACGTACGTTATGCCTACCAGCAGAATCCGGAAGGCGCGAACCTTTACAACGTAGCAGGTCTCCCCGCTAGTCCGTTCAGTACGGAACCGCTGAAATAAGGGTTAAATCAGAAAATTCCAACGAATAAATTCCTCTCGGCTTCCGTGAATCATAAGGATTTGAAGGTACACCGTTTCCATTCTGAATCCTCACTATTTATAGAAGCCGAGAGATATTTCGTAGATTATTTTTTATTTCCACTCTTTCATGTCCACTCTTTCGCTTCAACGCCGAGCATTTCCGCAATCACCGGTTCCACGCGTTTTCCCCAGAGAATGTACCCCTCGCGCGTCGGATGAACTTGGTCGAACATCAGTTCACGCGGAATTTCATTTTTTTCATCCAGCCACAGGTCATTTAAATCCATAAACTGTACGTTTTTATAGTCGCGCATAAGTTCACGCATTTTCGAGCTGGCGTCGGCAGCTCGCTGACGGACACAAATGCCCGGCTCCAGAACGACGAAAATGTCGAGAACGAGGATTTTTATGTCGGGATACAGAGCCTGCAACTTGTCAACACACGCCTGAATTCCGAGCGCGACGTAATCGGTTTTCCAGTCTTCCCACAGACTATTAACGCCAACAAGCAACATCGCGGCTTTCGGCTGGATATTCTCCATCGGCGCGTTATTCAAACGCCACAAAACATTCTGCGTCTGGTCGCCGCCAAAGCCCATATTTACGCAATTTCGGTCACCGTAAAAGAAATCTCGAACCTCTTTCCCTCGCGTGTCCCAGCCGTTCGTAATCGAGTCGCCAATCAACAGTAAATCGACATTTCCCTGTGCGATTCGGGCGCAATTTTCTTCATGACGAGCTTTCCACCACGCCTCGTTCATTTTATCCGTCGGAATAACCGTATATGGCGTTTCCGCGACCGTCGTGTCCTGCGCACTCACTACCGTGGGCGTATTCTGAGACGCTAAAATAAAAGTAACCAGAAAGAGGGAAGTTAAAAGGAAACGTTTCATCATTTTCTTTCTCTAAAAAATAGGTTAAAATGAAAATAAAACCACTCAGCAATTTTGAGTACATGAACTTTGTACGCACACGATATAGGATTGGTTCAAATACCACATAACAGCTTCCGCGTTCTAGAGTATGATGATTCCTAAAATACTCATGATTCACAGAAGCTGGTAGGCACTTGTCGGATGAACCAAAAATTTTCAGTATGTCAGGGATAAAACTCACTGCAAAAGCGTCGCCACCTGACCGTCGGAACGATGACCAAGATAATAGTGCGTCTGCGGATCGATACTGTAACTCACATTCTGAACGGAACCGTCACACATCGTGAAACTGCAGGAACCCGCATGAACGGAGCCAAAATATTCCTTATAGATGGTGATTCCCCGACGGTCTTGAGCCGGGCGCGCGTTCGCACTGTCATTCTTGTAATAACAAGTACGCAGAGTATCGTTACAACCGCCAGAATAGAGGTTTTCATTGTCTCCAGCATCATAAGATGAACTCTTACACACTTCATAAAAATCAGGATTTAGCCACTTTTCACCGATTAGATAGGTGTTAGACGTTCCATCGCGAACCATTCCGAGCGTTACCGAACTCCAAGCGTAAATCACCCCATTCGGCTCGAATGATGGATACGAGTGATTCTGAACCAACTTGCTTCCCTCAGAAACCGAAGAGGGTTGGAAGTTACCGAAATTTTCCCCATACTGCGACACACCGATATTCGCTGCGTAATCGCCTTTCGCCACGTCGGAGACTTTTCCACAATTTTTCAGGTTGCCGGACTTAAAAAAAGGATACGATTTCGTAGTACGTCGTGATGGACAATTGAAAACTGAAAGTGGCGTAGCAAGACACGTTGCCGCACCGTTTTTCTGAGTGTTCGTAACATTATCCGGTTCATTGTCCGCGCCAAGCTGAAACAAGGCGTTCTGTTCGATATACGGAAGAATGCTATATGTCCACGACCCGGACTGCATGGGCCCAAAACCGCGATCTGGGTCGCCAATCCAGTACCAACACCAACCGCCGGAGGGAAATTCCTGCATGGAAGCCTCATGATTCAGACACGCCAACGCGAGGTTTTTCAAATTATTACTACACTGCATTCTCCGAGCCGCCTCGCGCGCCTGCTGGACTGCGGGCAGGAGAAGACCAACCAACATTCCAATAATCGCAATGACGACGAGAAGTTCGACAAGTGTGAAAGCGGATTTTTTCATATAATAACCCTTTTGGGAAAAGTGATACAGGGGGGAGTGGGTGTTCGGACGGCCACGTCAGCAATAATTTTCGTAAAATCCCAGGGTTTATGAGTTAACTCACTTTATGAGGACGAGGA
>JAUNAI010000066.1:12144-16183 GCA_030527705.1 Planctomycetia bacterium
AAAACCCCCCTTGTTTCGCCTTAAACAAACTGGCTGCGGACGAGGACGTCCGCACACCCAGTACTCTTCCCATTCTTACCGTTTCAATCTTCCAAGACCCAGCGCACCTACGCCAATGACCAACATCGCCCAAGTCGCAGGTTCCGGGACGTGATTCGAGCCGTCCACAAACGCCACATTACCGCCAGTATACGCGCTCAAACCAAAATTCAGATATCCTTTACCGTATTCGTCCAAGACCAAATTCTCAAACGTAATTACATCTTCACTCCCACGGACAGTTACATCATCGCCCATAGATTCCTGCAACCACGTCACGAAATCTTCTACATTCTCTACGCCACTGTATGCCATGGAGAGGTCAACCGTCTCACTCGCGTCACCAGTCAGCGTTACCCAACCTTCCGTACCGAGATTTCCTAATGCGAAACCCGAGCCGGAAGAAACATCTGCGAATGCAAATTGCGATTCGTCAAACGTCAAAACTAGCTGTTTTTCATTTTCACTTTTTTCAAGTTTCCAACCATCCGTAATTTTATTCTCTACATTACTGAACGTGGTATCCGTAATCGTAAGCTCGCCACCCGCAGAAACCAGCGTCTGGGTAAGGTCCCCCGTCACATACGCCGCGCCGTCATAAAAGTAATTCGACATATCGACACCAATTACAAGAGGAACGGTCTGTTCGCGCAGAGTACTCGTAAGAAGCTGGACATTTCCAGACACATTAATGGTCGAAAACGCGGTATTTGCAGCACCGTTCGTGACACCAAATTCGCCCGCTGTAAATTGAAGATTAGTAGATTTAGTCTGTAACGACCCTTTTAGCGTCATTCGGTCAACAGCCCACGTGGAGCCATTACCGATAATATTTAATGTGAAACCTCTATCACCACTAGTTAGACTGGTAATATCCAGAACGCCGCCAGAAATAGTGGCAATTGGCTTACCATCAGAATGCCAGGTACCAAGCGTGAAACCTGTGGCATTCAGCTTACCGCCAGTCATTTCGAACATTGCAGTCCCAGAACCGGCATGCCCCACGACGATCGTGCCTACATTAATCGTACCGCCGTTTTTCAGCGTCACAAGACTTCCACCTGTTCCATCTGTATTGACGGTAGCGGCATGAATATTCATTGTCATGCTTGTCGTAAGCGTTCCAGCATCACTTACCGTAAGAGAACCACCGTTGATGATTTTGTTAGAATTGATAGTAGCCGTCCCACTGTTAATCGTAATTGTATCGCTTTCTGCTGGAACACCAGTTGGATTCCAATTCGTCTCAATGTCCCAGTCGCCTGTCTCAGCATTCCACATATAGTCGGCACACTGGGCAATACATGACATTAATAAAAATGCAACTAAACCGATAAACGCTCTCGCTACAGTCCCCAAGATGTTAATTTGCACACTTTGCGGGGGGGGGGGCAAGATGCGACCGTTCTGAAAATTTCATAAAAATCTCCTTTTTTTGAAAATTCTCTTTCCGAATGGCGGAAAAAGAGTATTTGTAGAGGATACGTGCTCAAAAACAAATTCCACACCCAACATTGTATACAAAATTTTCATAAATGCAAGTGTTTTTGGGGTATATTTCTAAAATAAAGTGAAAAATTCTTGAAAATTTTAAAAACAGAACCTCCTTCTCAAGTCAAATTCTATCTAATCGACATATTCAAACCAGACACACAATATATTTTTTGTTTCTCCCATTTTCCCCTAAAAATTCTTGTGAAATTCAAAATTCGAGATAAAATATGCATTAATGATATATATAAATGATATATATAATTGTATGCAGTTAATTATACTCTTAAAAGGGAGGAATTTTGCAGAGAATCAATCACGATAATGTCTGTCAGGAAATACAGAAGCGGATTTTACTTGGTGAATTACTTCCAGGAATGAGACTTTCCGAGGTCGCGCTGGCGGCGGAACTTGGAGTAAGTCGGACGCCGTTACGTGAAGCGTTTCATACTCTGGTGTCACAGGGTGTTCTGGAACATCGAGACACGGGCGGAGTGTTCGTCAAAACGGCAACTGAAGCGGATATTCGTGCGTTATATGAAATGCGACTCTGGCTTGAACCAGAAGTGGCGCGGAAAGTCGCTGTCGTGGCTACGGAAGCGCAACGGGAAACGATTCGCGAGGCGTGTCGAAAAGAGGCAGCGTTGTACGAGAAAGTAAAGGCCAGTACGACGAAACCACAAGATTACGCGGAGTTAAACGCTTTTCGTGTTTTTGAAGTAGAGATTCCTTTTCACGGCGTACAGTGCGAGGCGGCTAATAATCCCTTTCTCTCACGCGTGGTGGAGCAGATGCTGATTTTGAAGAGAAGCTGGATGTTACAGAATGAGCAAAATTTCTCAGTCAACGACGTTGAGCGTGCGGCACGGGAACACGCGGCGATCGCGGACGCGATTCTCACCCAGGACTGTGACCGCGCGGCGAGACTTACTCGAGAACATATCACAACAGCTTATTACCGTATTTTAAGGGTCTGGAACCAGAATGAAAACGCGTCTGAAAGTAAACCGGAAAATAGGATTTTTTTCGGTTTATATACGCCAGAGAAGTTTTTTATATAGGTAAACGTAGATTAAGTCGCACTCAGCGGAGGGGAGGCATTCTTGCCTCCCAGAAACCGCGTAACGGTTTTAGATTCCCCGAGTAGTACACTGGTGGGCAGGAGATGTTCTGAATCGCCGACTGAAAACCACTTCAAAACACTCTGTCAGACAGCGTCCGTCCCCCCCTCTTAAAAAAGAGGTGGGGAAGACAGGAATGTCTCCCCTCCATTAATCAACAACTTCATAAGTAAATACGTCACTATCGAGGAGGGAATATTTTTATCTTCTGTAATTTTCTGTTTCAGTGGCTAGAATATCCTCTCTTCAGTAATTTTTATTTTTTTCTTCTCCCCCCCTTTTCTTTTTTTTAATTTTGTATACAATTTAAGGTATAGAGATAAAGGTCGTCTATTTTTATCATTTTTTGGTGTTAAATTGAAGGATTTCGAAATGCTTTTACAGGGACTTACTTCCGCAACATACACTCCGCTGACTTCAGACGGGGAACTGAATTTAAGCGTGATTCCTGCTTACGTGGATTATTTAATTGAAAAAGGCCTGAATGCTCTTTACGTCTGTGGCACGACGGGCGAGGGAATCAGTCTGACGACGGACGAGCGGAAGACTCTGCTTGAGGCGTTTATTCATGCTGTAAATGGGCGTATTCCGGTGGTGGTTCAGATTGGTGCGAATAGTGTGAAAGAATGCGTTTCTCTGGCGTCGCACGCTCAGACAGTCGGAGCAAGTGCCATCAGCGCGACGGCACCGAGTTATTATAAAGTCACGTCGGAAACCACCCTGCTCGACTTTATGAAACGGTTAGCGGCGGGAGCAGCGGAGCTACCGTTTTATTACTATCATATTCCGAGTTTCACCGGCGCCACGCTCAACATGCCGAAATTCTTGAAGATGGCAGAGAGCGAGATACCGAATCTTGCGGGTCTGAAGTACACGGACACGAAAGTTTTCGAGTATCAGGAGTGCATGACGCTCGAAAATGGGCGTTTTGAGGTTCTTTGGGGGTGTGATGAAATGCTTCTTTCCGCGTTGGTCGTCGGCGCGAAAGGAGGAATCGGAAGCACTTACGCGCTGATTCCGACGGTGTATCAGGGAATTATCGCAGCTTGGGAACGTGGTGACCTGCCCACTGCGCGAATGTTACAGCTTCAGAGTTGGAAATACGTCCGCTGGTGTAATGCGTCGGGACCGTTTCACGCGGTGCAGAAGTATCTGCTCTCCCTTCTCGGTCTGGAAATGGGGCCGTGCCGCACGCCGTTAGGCAACCTCTCCGATGAGCAGAAAACGAAAATCGCGTCAGAATACCGACGTTTTCTGGGATAAATCGTAAAAAAAATCGGAACCGCCAAACCTTCCTGAAAAAGAATCGAAAAATGAAAAAAATCCTCCTTTACTCCCTATTTTTGCTTGTTTGGTGCTTCGTTTCTCCAGAATTATGGGGAAATTCC
>JAUNAI010000067.1:0-267 GCA_030527705.1 Planctomycetia bacterium
TCCCACCGCTTCCAGATACCCCGCCCGAAGCGCACGCGGGTTACACCGTAACGATTTCGGCATCTCCAGCCCCTGAAATCGCGTCGGTCCCTGAAACGTAAAATCCAGCTCGTCGTCGTCCATCACATGAAAAATAATCACGTCATGTCCCCGTGAACGTAGGAGTTTCAGCCCACGCCAGAGTTCCTCGCGCGGTGCGAAAAGGTCGCTAAAAAGACAGACCATTCCACGTTTCGGAAAGACCTCCGCCGTCCGTGTCAGAACGGT
>JAUNAI010000067.1:277-12876 GCA_030527705.1 Planctomycetia bacterium
GTTTTTTCTTGTGGCTGCGACGCTTCTAGAGCCTGAATAATTGAGTTTAGATGATTTCTGTGCGTCCGTTGCGGAATGGTTGTCCGAATTTCATCATCGAAACAAATCGCTCCGACGGAATCCTGTTGCTGTAATAATTGATACGCAATCGAAACCGAAAGCGTACAGGCGTAATCGAATTTTGTCATATTTTCCGCAGCCCGTCCGTAGCGCATACTCCGCGACCCGTCCACGAGCAAGACCGCACGCAAATTGGTTTCGTCCTCGAACTGCTTTACGTAAAATCGGTCCTGTTTTCCCCACACTTTCCAGTCGATTCGGCGTAAATCGTCACCCGGCGTGTACTGTCGATGCTGTACGAATTCCAGAGACTGTCCAAAATATGGACTTTTATGTCTCCCGGAGAGCAAACCTTCCATCAAAAACCGAGCGCGAAGCTCCAGCTTATGAATCCTTTTTAACGCCTCCGGCTGAAAATAATTTTGCGTCGTTTTTCTTTCGTTTTCCACTTCAACTACTTTCTGATTAACAACAAAACTTATTCCTTATCTAAATTATATCATACTCATAAGTTTCGTCAACACCGCGATGGGGGAAAATCGCGGATTTTGGGAAAATTTATTGTGTAAATCAGAAAATTCGTCTTTCGAACTATCACGGAATGAAAAATGCCTTTCACGATTACGGTCAGACTGTGAAAGGCGCTCATTTTATAATTTATTTAACGTTTTTTATTTATTTTCGTGTTGTTTTTCAGGAAAAGTCGCAGTTTGTGCGGAAAGGCTACCGTCTGGGTGCGTCTGGCGGTTATCCTTTCTCGTAATCATCAAACGATACTCGCCACCAAGTGGTAGAAGGTGTACACGTGCGTACGGGTCGTTACTCATGGATGCTTCCAGCCCGCCGCCATTTTCGTCCGTGCCGATTCCGACCGCAACGTCGCCGTTTTCGTGAAGAATCGCCACGCCGCCACGCTCTTTCTCCAGATAAATCGAGATGCGAGAGCAACCGAAATCGTCCAGAAGCTCAATTTTTGGGCAAGTCTCACTCCCAATTTCGTCCACCGTCAGCACAATTCGCGGACGCCCCGCCTTATCGACAATCTCGATTCCTTCTTCAATCCGTAACATTTTCCTCCGAGACTCAATTACAGCTTTTCAGTCAACTTAATTTTCACAATCCGCGACGCTTCCAGGCCGTATGTTGGCATGTGTCCTGCACAGTAGGAAATCAGGAATTCACCATCTCCGAGCGACAAAATTGCCGGATAACAAAATCGCCGTGGTGCCGTCTCGTCCGACTTGTCGAGCGTCGTTTTCCAGAGGAAATTCAGGTCCGAATCCAAAACCGCCAGCGTGAGCGGATTCCGATGGCGCGTGTCTTCATTCCAGACCGCAAGATACCGGTCGGTTTCAGGAATCGGACGAATCAGAAGCGGAGAACAGGGCGAGATGAAGTGCGTCGGCGACGCTTCACCCCACGTTTTTCCGCCATCTGATGATTTCATGCCAAACTGTGAGCCGGAAGTCGTACGGACATACATGAAAATCGTACCGTCGGCAAGTTCCACCAGTCCCGGTTCCTGAAACACCATCCCTTTCGGTTTCGGCGCGAATTTCTCACGCTGAAATGTCTTGCAACCGTCCGTCGAGCGGAAACAGAGCGCCTCGCCGCTCATGTCGTTTCTGCCATTTTCGAAATGGTGTAACGCCGCCGGAATTAGGACCGTCCCATCGCGGAGCTGGATAATTCGCGCATTATTTACGACATAATAATCGACTTCATTCATACAACACGTCGGCTCCGACCACGTTTTCGCTTCGTCTTCTGAAAATCGCACATGTAATCGGCAGTCCGAAGCTGAAAATTTCCGCAGGTAAAAGAGGCCGATTCTGCCGTCCTGCATCCGGTGGAGCGACACGGACATGATGTTCATACCGCCGTCCATCCGTACGATAATTTCCGGCTTGCTCCACGTTTCGCCGTTATCCGACGAGACGAGCTGCGCGAGATTCGCGTGGGCGTGGTCGCTGCTCGAATTCCCGAAATACTGGGAGTAGACGAAAATAATCTGACCATCTTTCAGGCGGATAAAATCTCCCTCGCTGTTTCGCGGATTATCTTCACCCGGCGGGAGTTCCTGCACGATTTTAGAGGTCATCTGGAATTCCGACGCGGAAACGGAAAACGCTCCGAAAATCCAGCTTAAACAAAATACGAAACCGATGATGGAAAGGCAAATTTTTTTCATGGCAGGTCCTTTCTGATTTACTTTTTAACAAAATCCGTACTTTTAGCCCAGGAATGTTCAGAGAACATCAAGCAACCACTCCCTAATTGGGGGGATTCCAGTAGGCACTTGTTAGGCGAATCTTATTTTTCTTCCAACTTGATTTTCACAACTCGCGTTCCTTCCAGACCATACGCCGGCGGTCCAACATAATAGGCAATCAGGAATTCATTATTTCCGAGCGAAAAAATTGCAGGATAACAGAAACAGCGTTTCAGTTTTTCGTCCGACTTGTCAAGTGTCGTTTTCCAGAGGAAATTCAATTCTGAGTCTAAAACCGCCAGCGTCAGTGGGTCTCGCGCTCCCTTATCCTCATTCCAGACGGCAAGATAACGCTCTGTTTTCGGAATCGGATAAATTGAAAGTGGAGAACGTGGCGACACAAAATGCGTTGCGACATCTTTACCCCACGTTTTTCCGCCGTCTGTGGATTTCATGCCATACTGTGCGCCACTGCTGTTACGGTAGTACAGGAAAACCGTACCGTCTGCAAGTTCCACGAGTCCCGGTTCCTGAAAGTGCGGTCCTCCCGGTATCAACTCAATTTCTTCACGCTGAAACGTCTTGCAACCATCCGTCGAGCGGAGAATAAATCCCTCACGACTCCAGCCGTCATTTTTACCGTCTGCATAATGGTGTCGCGCTGCGGGGATGAGAACCGAGCCGTCGCGGAGCTGGATAATTCGCGCATTATTTACGACATAATAATCGACATCATCCGTAAGGCAACACGTCGGTTCCGACCATGTTTTCGTCTCGTCTTCTGAAATTCGCACATACGGACGACAATCAGCGGACGAAACTTTCCGCAGGTAAAACAGGGCGATTCTGCCGTCCTGAAGTCTGAGAAATGAAGGGGACATGACGTTCTGAATATCCTCATCTCTCTGTACGACGATTTCCGGCTCGCTCCATGTTTTGCCGTTATCCGACGAAATTCGCTGTACGATATTCGCTGAAGCATGATCAAGCCACGAATTTCCGCTATACTGTGCGTAGACGAAAATAATCCGACCATCTTTCAGACGGATAAAATCCCCCTCGCCATTTCGCGGATTATCCGGTCCCTTCGGGATTTCCAGAACAATTTTACGCGTCATCTCAAACTCTGTCGCGGAGACGGAAAACGCTCCGAAAATCCAGCTACAACAAAATATAAAACTGATGATAGAAAGACAAATTTTTTTCATGGTATGGTCCTTTCTTGACTTACTTAGGGAAGCGTTGCGACTTTACCGTCGGAACGATTTCCAAGATTCTTGTTCACTTCTTCGTCAATCGAGTACGAAACGCGTTGCACGGAACCGTCCGCCATCGCCATTCCTAGAGCACCAGAGTGACAACTGCCGAACATTAAATAGCCTTTATAGTTTCCTCTATCCTGAATCGGTGGCGTAAAGGTCGCACGCTGATTCTCCACGTCGAAACCTCGGCAATAGGCTCCGTTCTCCGTACTGTCGCCAATGTTCGTGTACTGATTGGCATCTAGGTATTTTTCGCCAATTAAATAGGTATTCGATGCTCCGTCGCGAATTTCGCCCATACGTGTGGCGCTATGACGATAAATGACTCCTTCAAAATCGTTTCCCGATTTCCAGTCGGTCATCGTTTTGGCGTTGGCGTATGAAGCCGGTTGAGTTAAATGGGAAGCGGAATTGGCGAGTTCCGTGTCTCCATAACATGCGGCATAGTCGGTTTTCGCTTTATCGACAATGCCGGAATAACCTTCGTTAAATGATGCGCGCCAACTGCTGGAATACGTAATAGCAGGTCTGCGAGAAGGACAGTAAAAAGTCGTAATTGGCGTGGTCGCGACGATTTTAATACCTTCGCGCTGGCTTGCTGTAACGGTATTCGGGTCGCCATCGCTCCCTAACTGTGCCAAAGCAGTCTGGTCAATATACGCCAAAATGGAATATTGCCAACCGCCCGGTTGCTCAATGCCCGAGCCACGGTCTGGGTCGGGAAGAAACGCCCAATTCCAACCGCCTGTGGGAAGAAATTGGTGGGAACTCTCGTGATTTAGGCACGCCAACGCCTGTTGCTTGATATTGTTATTACACTGCATAACCCGCGCCGCCTCACGTGCCTGTTGGACAGCAGGAAGTAACAAACCAACCAACATTCCAATAATCGCGATAACGACGAGGAGTTCAACGAGTGTGAATGCGTTTCGTTTCATTTTACCGCCCCTTCCGTTTTCTGAAGAAGGAACTGACAGTCAAACCGATAATCAGCATCGCCCATGTCGCAGGTTCTGGAAACGCCTCGCGATGGTACGAGTTATAGGCGCTGTAATCGAGATATAGGTGTCCTATGCCGTTGTTATCCAGAAGTAAATCGCTAAATACAATGGAGTTTTCGTTCCAACTGACATTTACACTCCCTTGCGTCTCGCCCATTGATTCATTTAACCACCTCACGAAATCTTCTGCTGAACCTAGACCCGTGTATTCCATCGTGAGGGTAATTGGCTCTTCTGTAGGAGTACCGGTTAGCTTCAACCAACCTTCCTCGCCAAAACCTGTTACGGAAGTTGAGGTAGACGTATCCACCTCCGTGATTGGACCATCGAACGTCAAAACCAAATCATTGCCAATTTGTTGAACATTCCAGTCTTTCAGAAGCATACAGTCTTTCAAGTTCGATTCGATGGTAAATTGGTCGCCGATACTCGAGGCGGAAATCAGAGTTTGGTCAAGACTCCCGGTCACGTAGATGAGGTCGCCATTAAAATAATTTCCCATGTCAACCGAAATAGTGCCACTAAATGTCATGCTACCACTTTTGTTATTAAGCGTGGAAAACATTTTTGCCGTTCCGTCGAACTCGCCTGCGATGAAATTGAGAGTTCCATTCCCCTCCAAATGGTATGATTGTTCCCACACGGAATCATTTCCGTGAATATTCAGCGTTCCGTAATTCTTTAACCTGGTATACTGTGGTACCGTACCGCCGTAAATATCAACAACGCCATACAGTGAGAGTTGACCAAACTTCAGCGTACCATCTGTCATCTCGAGTGTGTTACTTGCAGACAACGTGATAAATAGTCCGCCAAGTGTTCCGCCATCAATTTTTAGTTTTATATTATCCGGTAACTCCCAATTGATGTACCCATCACGAATCGTAATTGTGTCGCCAGTCGTTGGGATACTTGCTGGGTTCCAGTTCGTTGCCTCGTTCCAGCTGCCAGGTGATGATGCACTCCCTCCACCAACCCATGTATAATCCGCGCTCCAGGCAGTAAGCGACGTGGTAAGAAACGCAACGAGAAAAATAACCGCACCCGCTACAGTATTTAAAATGTTAAAATGCGAATTTTGCGGGGGGGGGGTAGTGTGTGATGATTGTGACTTTTCATAAAAATCTCCTTTTTACATTGGAAACGGTTGGGAGGTGAGGCAAGATACATCACCTCCCAATGATAAACTAATTTAACATAAATTGTAACTCAACTTTCTCAAAAGTCAAGTGTTTTTTTAATTTATTTTAAATTTTAGTGAAATTTTCCTATTTTTTTGAATATTTTACCTGTTTACGCCTGAAACATACGCTTAAAACGCGGGTGGTTGAGCAATTCATCCTCGCGGTCCGGCGTGGCTTCCAGAAGTTGCGCGATAATCTGGTCCGTCGTTTTTCCTTCACTTTCTGCTGTGAAATTCAGCGCAATTCGATGCCGAAGGACGGGGAAAGCGAGGGTTTTAACGTCCTCGACCGTGACGTGACTGCGACCGTGAAGGAGTGCGCGCGCCTTGGCACCGAGCGTCAAATACTGAACTGCTCGCGGACCGGCGCCCCATGAAAGATTTTCGTTCACGAAATCCGGCAAGTCGGCTTCTCTCACACGTGTCTGACGTACCAGCGAGAGCGCGTAGCGGATTAAGTGCTCCGAGACCGGTATTTCACGGACCATTTTCTGAATCGCACAGATTTCCTCAACGCCCAACACACTTTTCACTTCCGGCGTGAGCGTCGAAGTTGTGCGACGAACCACCTCGAATTCGTCCTGCCACGTCGGGTACTTCACCAGAATCTTGAACATAAAACGGTCTTGTTGCGCTTCCGGAAGTGAGTACGTTCCTTCCTGCTCAATCGGATTCTGCGTTGCCAGCACGAAAAAAGGAATCGGCAGAGCGTGACGCACACGCCCGACCGTCACCTGACGCTCCTGCATCGCCTCCAGAAGAGCAGCCTGCGTTTTCGGCGGCGTTCGGTTAATCTCGTCCGCAAGCACGACATTCGCGAAAATCGGACCTTCCATGAATCGGTATTCGCGCCGTCCGGTACCGCGGTCTTCCTCAATCACGTCCGCCCCGGTAATGTCACCCGGCATGAGGTCCGGCGTGAACTGAATCCGGTTAAACGACAGATTCATCGTCCGTGCCAGCGTGCTAATCAACAGCGTTTTCGCCAACCCCGGAACCCCTTCCAGGATGGCGTGTGCCTGACAAAAAAGCGCAATCGTCAGTTCCTCAATCACATTCTGCTGACCGACGATGACCTGCGCGAGTTGCTCCTGGATTTCGTCGCGGATTTTTCCGATGTTCTGAATGGAAATAGTCATATTCTTATTACTCCCGTTTTAAATTTTAATGTTTATCGTTTATCTCTGAAAAATTGGCAATGAACCGTTTTCTAACTGTAAAATAATCAGGTTATTCGCCGTCGTGTATACATCTCCGACGTATCCCTGTGACCAACAGCCTTGCGCGTCGGCTTCTTTTATGAGTTTCAACGCGATTTCCCGATAATATCGGTTCCAAGAATCGCCACCCTCACGGTATTTCACCTGTGCATAGTAAAAATGCGCGTAGTGCCAAAAACCCATCGCAGAGTTATTAATGTCATCTAGATGTCGCTGACAAAATCGCATCATCGGCGGGACGTTTTCGTCGTCGTACTCACCAGCATTATACAGGCATGCTATCGCCGCAGCGGTAATCGCGGGACGTCCGGGAGGTCCGCTGGTCGAGGAGTAAATAATGCCACCGTCCTCGCCACGACACCGATGAATATACGCAATCGCGCGGTCAATCGTCTCCGACGGTACCGGAATCCCCGCGTTTCGACAGGCGCGGAGTCCTTGAACCTGTGTAATCGTGGTGGAACCTTCATCGAAATCACCACCGTCTTTCGCGCTTACGTAACCCCAGCCACCAGCTTTCGTCTGCGCAAACGCGGTAAATTCTACCGCCCGAATCAGCGTCGATTTAATTTCTTCCCGCCGTGAAAGGTCTTCTTCCTCACCGAGAACCTGCGCAAGTGCCATCATGGCGTAACCGTGACCGTAGGTGTAACGCTGGTCGCCCTGGGAACCGATTAAGCCATTAGCGCGAGACTGCGCCAAGAGAAAATCCACCCCGCGTCGGACCTGAAGGGAGTATTTTCCCTGCATGGTCGTGGAACCTTCCGAGGTGAGGGCGATGACCGATAACGCAGTCATTGCCGTGGGATATTCACCGCCATTCGCCGACCAGCGTCCTGAGCGTGCTTGCTGGAGTGCCAACCAGTCTAGTCCGCGACGCACACAGTCCCGCACTTCCGCCTTTTCCGTAGCTGAGAGCTTTCCTGACACGGAATCTTTATCATTTACCGCAAAAATTGTGACCGGCTGAAACATGAAAACAGAAATGATTAACGCTGTGAGGATGAAAAATAAACTATTCCGTTTCACTCTTTTACCTCCAATTTCTCTTCTTCCATGAGCTTACTGCTTTCTGTTTTTTCGTTGTTTTCAGACTTTAAGTTAGTTACATTTGGGGTTCCTGTTTCATTTTCATTCTTTTTTTCGGTTTTATTTCTAGTATCTTTTTCTGTTTCCAGTGGTCCACCGCGCAACGCATTTTCAGCATCTAGTTCCTTTTTTAATGCGTTTACTTTCTCCGTTTCTTCCCGGACGAAATCACGGTGCGTGTCCAACTCTTTTTCAAGTTGCGTCACACGTTTACTGAAAAATTCGGCCGCCTCTTCTTTTGCTTCTTGGTCTGTATTATTCGCGTTTCGCTGTTCAAAATTCTTTTTTTCCTGCGCAATACTTTTTTCTTGTCCAAGAATGTAGCGTTTTGAATCCTCGATTTTCTGTTCTCGGCGTTGGATTTCATTCATCAGTGCGGCACGACGGTCTACTCCTGAAATTTCCTTTTCACCATACGGTTCATCACTAAAATCGAAAACAATCTGTGACGTACTCATCAGGGTTAGTTCTGCTCTTTTTTCAATTGGATTTCCGACCATCCGTAGGAGTATATTCATCGGTAACCGTGCGTTATAAATTACACGCCCATTCCGACGGTCAAGGAACTTTAATACCAACGCATTTTCCGAGGAGCGGTTGTCGGAGCTCTCCTCTTCATGAGCCATTCCGAGTACCGGTATGTGTGGAGGTAAATTTCCTAACAAGAAAGTCTCTTCCTGTTGGAATCGTGAATGTTCCCAGAGCGCTTTTCCATCCGCATCGAATCGGCATATCAACGCATATTTCAGTCTGAGGACCTCTAAATCACTACCGTTTACGGGACTTACGAAAATCTGTGAATTTTCCTCTTCATTATTTTCGTTGCTTTCAGTATTTTTACCGTTGCCATTTTCGGCATTTTTATCACCATTCGTGTCGTTGACTTTTTTATCTCTTTTCTCGTCAAGTAATTTTTCTTTAGGTTCATAAACTACAGAATGTCCCAAAATTGCGGTGAAACACCCATTTTCATCCGGTAAAATCCCGATGTCTGTGACATCTTCTGGGGTCCATTTTCCCTTTTTCTCTTCACTTTCTGATAATTTGGGTTCCGGGAACTGAAGTTGCAGAAGTTTTCCGGTTGTAATCTGAATCATCTCCAGTTTTCGATCTGGTGTCAGATAATACACCCACTCTCTATCAAGCGAGATGGAATCCGTACGTTCTTCTGTCATACTATAAATGTAGCCACTTCGGCACCAGATAACTTTTTCTTTACTTGGGTCATAGCAGACCAGCCATTTATTGAACTGGTACAGAGCGAGTCCGCCACGATGATAAAAAGCACTTCCACGTGGCATCGAAATTAACTTGATGAACTCACCACTCGTTGGGTGTTGAACCGGGACGGGTTCTGGATAGAGTCCCCAGATTTCATTCCTGGTTACTCCATACTCTTTCTCTAGAATCTGAACCAGTTCCTCGATGGTCTTATCATAAATAACCACCTCGGAGTTCCTGACGCTCGGTTTCTCCGTATTCGGAGCATTGGCGACTTCTTCTTTTTCCGTCTCTTCTGTGGCTCGCGTTTCTGAAGTGTTTTCAGTTTCCACTGCGTTTTCAGTTTCTGCAGATTTCTCTAAAGCGTAATGATCATAATCACTGCTCAGCTGTGTATCAGGCTCGTCAGGTACCATACACGTGACGATTCCCTCCAACTTTCCGTCTTTCCAGATGGGTAATAAGCCTGAAAAGGGAGGTTTACACTTCCAGAGTAACGTTCCTGATTCCATATTCACGATATGATTTGTATCATCTGTATATGGAGTGATAACGCCACTGGGTGTGCACTCGCCGTCCGCATTATACTCCTTAAAACCGAATGGGTTTTCTTCCATTACCTGAAGTGATTCTGCCAAGATATTTTCTTCAATGGACCTTAAATACGGTTCCAGATACGTTTTAATTGGCAATTTTTGTGCCTGATATACCCACGCATATTCTGGAACCTCTCCCATTTTATTTGTGTCCCATGTGATTTTCGGTATGTATGAATAAATTTTATCCATCGATAAGTAACCAACAGTTGTTCCAAATAAGGTTCCAGAGTAAATCAATTCCGAATTATTTTCTATTCCGCGAAACATAATTCCGCTCTGGTTTCCTATTTTACTCGCCGGAAAGTAGAACAGCACTCGCCCGAGAGTATCCTTACACATAACCGTTGTCGTTAGGCCAGATTCTGTAATCAGTTGAGTATCCACAAGCGGTGTACAATTTTCTTGATGTTTACCCAGTAAGGAAAGCATTCCATGGAATGGCAACTCACTTCCATTGCGGTCTTCATCTTTTTTCGTTACGGTGATTTTTCCCTGTGGAAACTCCATCATCTCTGGGTCGATAATCTTCCGAATTTCGTGATTTTTTGGCAGTTCTAGTCTCCATGCGGTCGCAGTTTTACCATCAAGAAGCGTTTCTTTTGGAAATTTACGTTCCAACCAACGTACATACAGTGCTGCTCGTTTCAGATCACCGAGTTCCAGATACGTTTTTGTTAGTGTTGCCGCCACTTTCGCACGTGAAGGTTCTTTCTGGAACCAGTACGCTTCCAGAGCCGTAAAATTCCGCGTGAACTTCACCAATTTCAGATAATCTTCCTCCACTTTAGGCATTCCATCCCAGACTGCGAATTGAGTTCGAAACGCGACGTACTTTTTCTGCAACTTTTCTGCGTTTTCGCTCGCATTTCGATTTCCTATCACAGATTCTTCCATGCTCTCGGAAAAGCCAGTCTTTCCCACTTTTTTCACGGTCTTTTCTGCGGACTTATTCTCTGTTTTTTCCGACTTATCCGCGAGCGTGCTCTCTGAATTATCTGTAAGTTTCGGGTTCTCTGGATTCTTCGATGTACCTGATTCCGTATTCAGAAAATGTAGCATTTCTTCCTGTAATGCAGCGTATTCTGTTTCGGCCCACTGTGCAATTTTAGCTCGCACAGGGCTTTCTGACGGCATTTTTTCCATCAGTCGCTGAAGTGTACATCCGATCCATACGCTCGGTGACTGCCACATAGGACTATTTTTAAGTCGAGTCCATAACTTTTCCCGGTTGAGCCAATTTACATCTTCTTCTGTGTTACCTGCTTTCTCTATTTCTTCTATTTTTTCCTGTGAGATGATTTCTGCTTCCAGAAGGATTTCTTTTTCGGTAATCTTCACGATTTCCCACAGTTTCTGTGACCAGTTTAACGCTTCTTCCCAGCGTTCAGCTTTTTCCATTTCCTGAATTGCCAACTGACAGAATCGGGCTTTTTCCTCGTCAGTCTCCATCCAACCGTAAATTTTAATCAGTTCTGCGTCAATTTCCGCAATGTCCATTTTCTGTTCTGCGGTATTTTCTGGCGTTGATTTATTTTTTAGCGTTGGAACGTTTTTCTGTTTCGTTGACTGTTTTAAAAATTCTAGTCCCGCGCGCTTCAACAGTTCATCCGTATAGGGACGCCCCTTTTCTAGTAACGTAATTGCGTCGGCTAACTGTCCCTTATCCCAGAACATCGTCGCTTCCACCATCAGAGCTTCCGGAGAATCCGCGTCTTTTTCACGCAGTGTCTTAATGTATTCAGGAGCCGCGTTTTTCTGCACGAACGCTTCCAGCATCACGCCATTATGTGATAAGATGAAATCTCCTGCTGGAACCAGATTGCCGAGTGTTCCTGAGTCATGCCGCGTCGCTATTTCACGTGGTAAACCTCTAGCAGGATTTTCCTTTTCCGGTTCCTCATAATCTGCCAGAGAATAACGTGTTACCCTATTACCGTTCTGTGACAGGAAATAATCTTTTCCTGCCATAAATCCCAAGCCACTCGTGGGTAAGTTACCGACCATGAAAAGTCTAGACATTAATTCTTTACCATCTTCCACCTGAAAAATTTTAAAACCTTGTGGAGTCTTAACATAAACATATTTATCATCAACTGTCGCGATATAACCATACGCAGGCTGTACATTCCAGAGAATTTCCCCTGTCGTACCATTCATGCAGACCAGACTGGACGTTTTATAGGTGAAGAAATACGCACGTTCTCCACGCACGATGATTTCCCGATTATCGAGATTATCATAAATTAAATTTCCCTGAATCCGTGAGGCCAGAGACGGCTCAAAATATGCATGCCGACTATCCATCATGTCGGGGCTGATAAACACATTTCCCCATCGGAGCGTATGCGTTACGGAATCCACACCAACCAGCACTCCGTTCGGCGTCGGACAGAGTAATACTCCTTCACACATCTGCGGCGTGCACGCAATTGCCTCCCGGATTCCCTGTGGTAACGCAAGTGAAAGCGTCTGTAACCAGAGTATTTTCCCAGAGTTTTTTTCGAGTGCGAAAAGCTGAACCAGTCCATTTCGTTCACCGATTACGTAAAGTGTTTCACCTATGCACAGTGGACTCCCTAGAAACATCAGCCCCTGTGCCGTCAGAGTATCTTCCTCAAGTTGCCAGACAAGTTTCCCTGTCCGAATATCATAACATGCTAGCCGATTCGGAACAGCTCCGGAATCAGCGTTTTCTGAATCTTCATTTCTTGCCGGTAATGGTCTCATAGGATTCTGAACTGCGTTCATTCCC
>JAUNAI010000067.1:12886-13231 GCA_030527705.1 Planctomycetia bacterium
CTGCGCCATTTAAACCTGCGCCATTCTGTCCTGCCGCTAGTAACGCTATTCCGAAAGTCTGCGAGAAAAGACTGTTTTTTTTCGGAACATAACGTCGTAATGTGTCTTCAACACAGAAAACATGTTCCCCGTCACTCGCCAGAGAGGCATAAATCTTTTCTCCCCATAATTGGTGACGAATTAGGCACGCCATCAGCTGTTTTACTCGTTTACTGGGTTCCATTCCCTGTAAACTTCCGAGGTCTGACTCTTCCAGCCGACTGAGTTGGTCACGGATTTCCGCATAACCGGGCCCCGGCGTCGACCATAAACGTTTTCCTGTCCGGAGATCCAGCGCTGTCAGAT
>JAUNAI010000067.1:13241-16132 GCA_030527705.1 Planctomycetia bacterium
CCATGCTGTCCGCATGAGAACGGTTTCTCCGACTACAAGCGGTGAGTGTGAGGGGAATAGGTCACTTTTCGTCCGTAATAGTTCCGCAAGCACCACCCCTTCCGGGTCATCCAGCATCGACACCCGCCAGCACGGTGTCAGGATCGGCATCGAAACTTCCCCATTATCGGAACTACGTGCCTGATTATGTAGCACCAATTGCCACCCATCTGAAAGATTCGCGCTCCAGCTTTCTCCCCAACTTGGCATTTTTTTCTGTAACCACGTAGCTAACGTTCCTGGTTTCACAGAATTTTTGGAATTTTCTGTACTTTCTTTACTTTCTGTACTTGGGGTATTTTCTATCTTTCCTACACTTTCTGCACGCGCTTCTTTCAGCACTTCCTGAATTGAAACGCCTCCGATTTCCAGCGCGTTCCATTCCGCCCCACCTTTTTTTTCTGCATCGATCAGGACTCTTTCTCCCTCTTTAATTTTTCCTGACGCCAGACAACTTGCGGCATAATAGAGCGTTAAAATAGGCTCAAAACGCTCCCCGACCCGTGGAAAACGCTGTAATTTTCCGAATATTTCCCGTGCTGCCGCAGGTTTCTGACAGTCGAGAAGATAAATTCCCTGTAAAAAAGCCGCCTCACTTCCTGCTTGCGTGAAAAAATAACGCTGTGCCACACGTGCTAACTGTTCCATTTTTCCATTTTTCAGCGCTTCTTCCAACATAACTTTTGCCGAGGTTCCGAACTCGATTTCATACATCTCCTTCCCCCGTGTCGGCATGTTTTCCAGTAACTCCTCCGCTGCCAACTTCATATTCCGGTACGGTTCTGTCTTTTCCGCGCCGTTCATATTTTCTCCGTTTTCTTTCCCATCATTTTCTGCGTTCTCCTGAACCTCCCAATATTCTTGTTCCTCTAGATTTTTTCCATCTACCGTTTTCCTGAAAAAGTAATCCTCCTCTGCTCCTAGAATCGCGTCTAGCTGCCGGACCGCTTCCGCGTAACGTTCCATCTCCATTAACTTTTCCGCATCTTCCATCGCACGACGTAACTCACGTGGAATGGGTAAGAAAACTGCTAATTCTAGAGTTTCTTCACCTTCTTCTATTTTTTCTTCTACCATCACTACTTCTGCTGAAACCGGACTTCCCAGCCACCCAGTGATTCCGCTAATTCCGAATGTCAACACTCCAGCACTCAGTAGGCCACTCATTCCTAGAACGGTAAATTTCTGATTTACTTTTTTCATTTTTTCCTCTTTTTTACTTCATGTGGGCGAAACTCTCACCCAGGAACGACGTGAGAGACGTCGTCTCCCAATATATCTATATCATAACAGATTTTTCTCTGTGAATCAAGTATCCCACGCCATTTAAATCCTTCTTCTTTTATAAAATGTAGAAAAAATTTCCCATTTACTAAAATTTTCCCGTTTCTATCCCTATTTTCAACCGATTTAATGAGAGTATACCGATTCCACTTGAAAGTTCAGGGAAGGGGAGCATTACTGATCGTTGTTTTAACGACGCGAAACGACGGAAAAGTGGAATTTTATAGTATATCCGATATAAAATAGTTTTCAAGTGTATCTATTTCCATTTTTCCTAAAACCGTTTTTTCGGAGGATTCTTCCATGAAACCGATTCTTACCGCCGGTCTGACACCTTCATGGCAACATGTTTTAGAATTTAATTCACTTACCGTAAATGCTGTAAATCGTGCCTCCGCGTCAATCTGGTTCTCTGCTGGAAAATCGATTAATGCGGCGCTCGCTATCCATACGCTTGGTGGAAGTGTTCGGACTCTCTTTCCTGGAAGTGGTTCCAACGCTCGAAAAATGCGTGATGAGCTGGAACGACTGGGATTGGAAACTCACCTTCTTCCCACACACTCTGATGTTCGTGTCTGTACGACGCTGATTGATGCTGCTACGCACACAGTCACGGAGCTTGTCGAAAATGGTGACTCACTGACTTCTAGTGAGTTATCTGCGTGGCTGAATCTCTTCAGGTACACAGCTACGGAGGTCAGTATGACTGTTATTTCTGGGAGTCTTCCAAAAAATACACCAGTGGAACTTTATGCTAGGATGGCGGAGTGTGTACCGGTTGGAATACCGATGATTTTCGATTTTCGAGGTGAAGGACTACGGAAATGCCTGAAATTCTGTCCACTCATCATTAAGCCGAATCGGGAGGAATTGGAACAGACTGTCGGTCGAAAACTCCCGCAGGAAAGTGACATTCTCGCTGCGTGTCATGAGTTAAATGAACAGGGCGCGCAGTGGGTAATCATTTCTGACGGACCGAACATGCTTTATGCCGTAAGCATGACGGAAACACTCCGTATTACGCCTCCGACGGTTATACCTGCTTTTGGAGAGACGCTCTGTCCGATTGGTTGTGGTGACGCACTTACAGGTGCGCTGGCTCTCGCGCTTTCCCGAAACGCCAGTATGCCCGACGCTCTGAGTTTCGCGTTGGACGCTGCTGCAAGAAATTTACACCAGTATACTTCCTGCCGTTTCTGAGTGGGTTTCGTGATGGAATCAGGTGTATAAAAGACGTCAGCAGAAAATTTACCACACCCCCTTGAGTTCCTGAATGGGTATGGTATAATATTAACGTTATCGTCGATGATTATCATAAATATTAGAGGCTGGAACATGTTGCGAGTTAAAAAGAATGTTAGGGCGTGGTTAAAAACGTGTAAATTCACGAGTCTCTTGGCATTAGGGACCAGTTTTTCTGTAGGAATCGGGTTGCTTTCCAACGATTTTAATTCTGACTTCCCTCCTATCTTTTCTACTGTTTTATCGACTGCCTGTGCAGAAGAGAGCAGGAACGAGAATGTTGTGGAAAATGTTGGAAATATTGGAAATATTGGAAGTGCTGAAAG
>JAUNAI010000407.1 GCA_030527705.1 Planctomycetia bacterium
ATCTCATTTTCTGAGCATCTCATTTTCTGAATCAATCAACGCTTCACAATAAAATAACACACAATCAGCCAAAAAATGACGGCCACGACGGAAAGCCAGAAAACAGTCCAGCCACCAAGTGTCAACACAAGCGGTAATGCCATCGATGTCCAGATCCCACCTCCCATGATTGGCTCATGAATCAGCTGTTTACTTCCAAAAGCACTCATGGCACACGTCTTATTTTCAGGGTCCGCCGTCCGTAGGAGAAGTAATCCCGTCGCAGTCACACCCATCATCTGGCCGAATTCCGCAATAGCGCGCTCGAACCAATCCTGCTCGAAAACTCTCGGTGCGAGAACCAAAACGCAGAACAGATTCCAGAGAGTTCCCGCAATAATCAACAGAAGAAGTGGTAACCAATACGCCGCAATAAAGTCCAGCCGAATCGATGCCATCGCCGATAGAACGAGAAAATCGAGTGACGCACCGGCAATTCTCTGAACCTGCCCGCCATCCAGAAAAGCGTTTAATTTTGTCGCCACGAGAATTCCCTGTACAATCAGTCCACCAATCATGCAGAGTGGGAAAAGCGGAAAACTCTGCACAATTTTCAGGTTCCGCACGCATTCCGGCAAGAACGGGTCGCACGCCAGCAGAGCTTCTTTCATCCCCCACCCCAGCAGGAGCGCCATGCCGACAATTGCGATGTGAAAAGCGAGCGAATCGAGAGAATCGGAGTAAACCGTCTGTTTCCCTGCGTCCGGACGTTTTGTGTCGGGCGAATAAAAACCGAGCTGTTCCAGCGGCTCCGCCTCTTCCAGTCGGCGGATGTTCTTCACAATTCCCTTCCGCAACGCCCAGTTAATGAGCGTCATTCCGAGCACAATTCCCAGAACCATTCCAGCCGTCGCCATGGTGTAACCAAGGTCTTTCCCTTCTTCCCAATTCAGCGTCGTAAACGTCTCCGTCAGCCCACCGACCGTTCCGTGCCCACCTTCAAAACCGATTTCGACGAGGTTTCCGATCATTGGCGTGACGTGAAAAACCGGAACGAGAATCAACATCGCGACACCCAGTCCTGCGACATACTGCCCCCACGCACAGATCTGCCCGAAACAGACCTGCGTCGCCGTCATTTTCCACATTCCGCGCAACGGAGGAAGCGAAGCACCTAAAAATAACGCAGCAAACACGATATTAATCAGAAAACCCGGTAATTGCATCCACCCTGCCGTACACCCTTTCGGCAAAACTCCGGGAAAACACGTCAGAATCGCCAGTCCGACCGCGCCACCAATCACGGATGCCGGCAGATACAGTTTTCGCAACAAAGGAATGGTAGAGCGTAAGAACTTTCCGATTAACAACAACGCACAGAGTGTACAAAAAGATTGAACAATTTCCATGAATAAACCTGAACAACTAAAAAATACGTAAATACCTACGACGTAATCGCAATTAAAAGGTTTTTTGAGAGGGAGGCTGAGGGTGAACGCATTACGCAAGATTTCACCCTTTCGGGAGGAACTTGCTACCCGTCGCAGGTTCACGCTCGTGGGAAGAAAACATTTTGCAAAATTGTTTCCCTCCTCACGAATGTTTTGTCTCTCAAGGCTAAACACACTACGCCAATTTCACCCTGTCGGGAGAAATCGGCTACCCGTCATATCGTGACGCCCGTGGGAGAGACCATTTTTGCAAAATAGGTCTCTCCCAGCCCCTCTCCCAAAAAACCTTTTAATCGCAGTCTTCGACTGCTTGCTTCTTGTGTGTTTACTTTTTTCTTTTTCTTTTTTTAGCGACTCGTCTCTCGCGCCTTCCACGCCAACGGTCCACGTTTCGACTCTGGAAAAGCTAATCCAATTACCGCCGCCATATCGATTTGTCCCTGTTCGCTGACCACATCATCTTCTAGAATCCGTTGCGCTTCGTCCGCCATCGCCATCGCCAGCCGATTTCCAATTTCTGCCAACGACAATTTCTGTGGCTCACCTTCCTGCCAATCACGAACAATTTTCTCCACCTGCGGATTAAAATCACCTGGCTGATACGCATGGTTATGCACATTTTCACGCCAGTCGTCCCCCCAGAGATAAAAACCTGCGCCAGACTTTCTCCCCAGTAACTTCTTTTTCATCATATAAACCAGAATCGGCGAGAGTTCAATCCGCTCCGGATATGCTTCATACAGAACTTTTCCCGCGTGCATGACCGTATCCAGCCCGATTTCATCCATAATCCGTAACGGTCCCCATGTCATCCCGAACTGGAGCGCCGCTTTCTCAATCTGCTCCATCGGCACTCCTATCCGCAACAGCGACAGTGCCTCATTCAGATACGGCTGGAGTAACCGATTAACCACGAAGCCGGGACAGTCACACACGCACAGCGGCGTTTTTTCGAGAGAAATCGCATAATCACTCAGTCGCTGTAGCACACCTTCAGAAGTCTGCGTCGAGGGTATAATCTCCACCAATTCACGATTCCAGACTGGATGCAGAAAGTGAAACCCTGCAAAATTTTTCGGTAATGGAAAAACTTTCGACAACTTCTCAATCGGAATCGTCGACGTATTCGTCGTGAAAATCGTATTCGCGCGTAAGTACGGTTTCATCGACTGATACAGTTCCGCTTTCACCTCCATTTTCTCGATAATCGCCTCGATAATCAGGTCGCAGTCACCGAGTTCTTCCAGCGTCCCAATTTCAATCAACGACATCATCTCGTCACGGACTTTTTCGTCCTCAATATCCGATAGTTCCATGCTCAATCGGCTTCTCACCGTCTTGAGCATCTCCGGATTCGAGTCGTAAATCATCACAGGAAAGGAATTCCGCACATTCAGCGCCGCAATTTCCAGTCCCATCAGCCCTGCGCCGATGATACCGATGTTCTGAACGTGTGAAAAGGAGGGAGTCGCGCTATTTTTTCTAGCCATAATCTAGGTGTAGGGGTTAGGGTATAAGATGTAGGGGTTCG
>JAUNAI010000408.1 GCA_030527705.1 Planctomycetia bacterium
GCGTTTCATAGCTATCCAGAGCATTCTGAACTCTTTCCTTGACCTCGTCCAGTTTCCCGAATAAACTCTCAATCCGCGCTACGATTCTCCCCTGCTCCGCAAGCGGCGGAAGTGGAATGGGAAAACTTCTGACGAAATTCATGCTAATTCTCTGTTGACCGACGGTCCCAGCATAGGTTCTTCTTCCCTCACTTATAAATTTTTCTGATGAAATCAGCCAGAACGTGAATGACTGTAAAATTTTGGAATTTCTCAAGATAATCAGTTCAGTCGTTCCACTACCAATTCCGTTCGGTAAATGACGAACCATCATGGATTTCCGATTTTCGAAACACGGTGAAATCTTCGCGAAAGCCACATCTCCGTCCGCGAATTGTGTATGTCCTTTTTTAGCTTTCCCCCACAGTTGTTCTTCATATTCGAAATCACTTATCATTCCAGGTGTAATTTTTTCCATTGGAATAAAAGCTACATGCACATTATCTTCCGCCTGTACTCTCGGATTTATTTCGTACAGATTCCCCAACTTCACCCACACCCAATTTTTCGGAATCTTGTACGGCTGTTTCTCTTCCGGGACCAAGGCGGACTGGAGGCGGTCGGTGAGGGAGAGGGACGTGGTGGTATTTTTCGTTTTAGCCATGATTCAGAATGTAATATCAGCTGGAAGGAAAGGGAACGAGATACTGATAATCATCATCCAGTAATTTGAAGTCTCCACCCTCCTGAACCGCAATTTCGGAAGCGTTTTTCCATTTATGACCTTATTATAGCCCATCTTACGGTCCGTGTCAATACCTTTACGAGGTATTTTTAAATTTCACATTTTTAAAATAAAGTTTTCTCCGCCTCTTGACTTTTAGGTTCCTCTGTGTTATAATTTTATTTATAGTCGTTTCTGTAATGTGGAACGATGGAAAAATGCGATTTTAACGCCTACTATGTATCATGTGTTGTGTATCATGTATCATTAGAGTACTTTATATTTTAAAAATCATGGAGAATCATTATGGATAGTTACCCTATGGATATTTCAGTGGCGGAATCTTCTGCCGTGGAACGGAGTCGGTTCATCACGCGGACGTATCTGCATCTTTTCGGTGCTGTCGGAGCGTTCGTCGGGCTGGAAGCGTATCTGCTGAACATACCGGGTGTAGAGAAAATGGTAGAAACCATGCTCGGAACATCGTGGCTTCTCGTTCTAGGTGCGTTTATTCTCGTGAGTTGGCTCGCGGAGTGGTGGGCGAATAGCGTAACGAGTATGTTCATGCAGTATCTCGGTCTCGCGCTTTACGTGGTCGCGGAAGCGGTTATTTTCGTACCAATTCTGTATATTGCGCAGAATTTTTATCCCGGCGTCATTCAGCAGGCAGCCAGTGCGACACTCGTTATGTTCGCACTCCTGTCACTCGTCGTGTTTCTCACACGAAAAGACTTTTCTTTCCTCCAGCCACTCGTCCTGCTCGGTGGGCTGGCTGCATTAGCGTTGATCGTGGTGAGTGTTTTATTTAAGTTCGAGCTGGGACCGATTTTCACCTACGCGATGATTGGATTCGCATGTATCGCGATTCTGTATGATACGTCGAATGTGATGCACAAATATCACACACGTCAGCACGTTGCCGCCGCACTGTCGCTCTTCGCGTCCGTCGCGCTCCTGTTCTGGTACATCCTGCAACTGTTTATGTCGCGTGAATGAACCGGCACTACCGTGTGAGGGTAAACTCAGAGGGTAAAAAAAGTAAAAAAGTTGGGTGACTTTTTTCTTTTTTTACCCCTTTCTTTACCCTCTGACTTTTTTACCCCTACTTGACGATTTCTGTTTTTTATAATATAATAATGATACCAAAATAGAGGGGAAGCCGTCTCTTTTTTCTCCCATGGAAGTTCACCGTGAGCTTCCATGGGAGAAAAAAACCCCGTCGGTGTAAACGGGGTATTTTCACTAACGCCTCTTGATGAGGAAAAAGGTGTAAAATGGACGGCAAGTTGATAAGCTCCATTTTGTCACGTTTGATTGACAAGCGTGATTATCCACAAAATATCGAAATTGTGTGGAAAAGGTCGCCGGAAGACGACGAAAAAACGCTCGTCATTAAACGAAGGGGACGCGATACTGGTAATCGTTATCCAGTAATCTGAATTCCCACCCTCCTGAACCGCAATTCGGGAGGGCATTTTCCATTTATGAATTTATTATAACTAATCCTACCATTCGTGTCAAGACCTCCCCGGGATATTTTTTAAAATTTCTCAAAAAATATTTACATCTTCCCAGCCGTCGGTGAGGCGTGGGAGTAAAAAAAGTTGGGTAACTTTTTTACCCTCTCGTGGTTAGGGGATAGTTTTATTTCCTCGCGGCTTGTGGAATGTATGCGTCAAGAACCTTTTCCGCGTAAATCGGGGCGAGTTCCGTAAGACGCTGCCGTCCGTCAATCATCGGAAGTGTCAGCATTTCATGACCCACCAACGGTTTCGCGTAGGCGATGAAGTCATCCGTCACATCATTTCCAGCAGCTGTAAGCCAGCTTTTCGGGAACGTGCGTTCACTGTTCGCGACAACGGAAAGCGGAACTTTATCGTATTCCACACTGTAAATCGGTCCGGGGTTTCGCAGAATCGTGGACATGTAACCACTCTCACCTGCTGCGGCAAGTGCACACGCTTTCTGTCCCAGCGCGTACGCTTCATCTAGGTCGGTCACGGAAGCGTAACCCATACTGTGACGCTGGTCGGTTCCCGGGACATTTCCGCGAGCGTTCCCCTTCACACAGAGACCTTTTTCATTCAGATAATTCACTAATTTCTGTGCGACAGTCATCTGAGAGCTACTGAAGGTGGTGTGGCCGAAAGAGTCTTTCAGTTCGCCAAGAGAACCGACATTAAAACCTTCACTAATCACCACGACACACCGTCCACATTCACGGAGTTTCGCATTCACCTGCTCATGAATTT
>JAUNAI010000409.1 GCA_030527705.1 Planctomycetia bacterium
GAATTTTCCGTATTCCCCCCCCCACTCCGATTTTTCCGCTTCAGTGCGTTAAACGTTTCTGGTGTCAGTCGCTTTTCCAGATGATACAGGTCGGAATAGGAATGAATCAGGTCATTCTGAATCAGTAAATCGCTAATCTGCGTCCCAAGTCCCTGAATATCCATCGCATCACGGCTCGCAAAATACTGAATTTTCTCGCTCCACCGCGCCGGACAGCGTGTATTCGGACACCGGATATAAACACCACCGGAATCCTGAACGAGTTCCGTACCACAGACCGGACATTCCGTCGGAAACTGGTATTCCGGCAACTCGGTTTCACGTAGATGAATCTCACTCCGAACGACATGCGGAATGATTTTCCCGGCCTTCTCTACCACAACATAATCGCCGACACGGAGGTCTTTCCGTGCGATTTCCTGTGCATTATGTAAAGATGAACGTGACACAATCGTCCCAGCGAGCTGAACTGGCTCAAGTTCCGCGACCGGCGTGATAACACCTGTTTTTCCGACTTGCGTGTAAATTCCGAGCAGTTTCGTCGTCGCTTCATATTTCTGAAACTTCAGCGCGATCAGCCAGCGCGGGAATTTCGACGTTTCTCCCAATTCACGGCGTTGCGCGAAATCGTCCACTTTCAGCACGAAACCGTCCGCTTCGAAATCATAATTAAAGAGCGTCTCGATATTCTCTTCACAGAATCGCACGGCCTCTTTCACGTCCGTAAAATGCTGAACGTCCGGTGTCGGCGTTAATCCCCACGACTGAATCGCCTCCAGAAACTCCGTATGCGTCTGACATGGTAACGTTTCCGTCACTCCCACACTATGACAGAACATCCGTAACGGCCGGCGCGCGCAGACTTTCGGGTCTTTCAGCAGAATACTCCCCGACGCAGCATTTCGCGGATTCGCGTAAAGTTCCTTCCCTGCCTCTTTTTGACGCTCATTCAGGAGGCTCAACCCCTCATTCGTCATGTATACTTCCCCACGAATTTCCAGTTCCGGCGGAATCGGATATCGAGGGTCCGTGCATTTCAGCTCAAGTGGCACATCTGGAATTGTACGGACATTATGGGTCACATCATTTCCTTTCTCGCCATCCCCACGCGTGACCGCCTGTACTAGAACTCCATCTTTATAATGAAGGGACATCGCCACACCGTCAATTTTCAGTTCCATTACCCAATGAATTACCGTCCCCGGCGCGAGTTTTTTATATGCATCGTCCGCGAATTTCAGCACGCCGACCGCTTCATATTCATTTTTAATGGAAATCATACGTACTTTATGGTCAACAGTCATTAAACTGTCAACCGCGTCTCCTCCCACGCGACGTGTTGGACTATCAGGCGTAGAAAGTTCCGGGTGAAGCGTTTCAAGTTCCTGAAGCCGTTTCAGAAGGAAATCGAAATCCCGATCAGAAATTTCTGAAACGGAATCGGTATAATAGCGCCGATTATAATATGTCAACCGCTCCTGTAACGCGGGAATCTGAGCAGTTTCGGAGAGTTTTTCCAAGTCGGTCAGGAAATTTTCCAACGATTGTTCTGAGAAAGATCCAAGTCCATTACCGGAAACATTATCGGAAACATTACCCACAAGAGATTTCCTAGAAAATTCCGTTGTGTTTTCCGTAAATTTACCGTCAGGGTTCACAAAAATCGAAGGCTGATTATCCATGATTGTGTTCTTTTTTTCCATGAAAAGAAATACTCTCAAACCTGCTTTAAAGGGTCTATTTTTCCCTGTTTCAGTTATCGATCATCAGGAAAGATATGCTTAAGAGTATTTTAAAAGAGCACGAAAAGAAATAAAAATGAGTCGTTTTTTATTATTCTTTACAAGAAATATAGGATTTAAATCATTCTTACGTATTATAGGAAAAATAACTTTAAATAAAATGGGAAATTTTTAATTTTTTGTTTAATAGGTCTAGACAAATTCTAAAAATATGCTATATTAGATAGAGAAATGGATTTCACATCAAGCTCATTTGTGGGAAGTAAACTATGAAGAAAATCATTATCATGTTTGCTGCGGTACTCGCTATCGCAACCCTCAGCGAAGTGGCGGAAGCCGCGAAACCGAAGGATGGATCTGCAGTAAACAAGGCTAAAGTTACAGCCAAAGAAGTGGTCGAAGCTCCTGTCAAGCCGATAGAAGCAGAGACTAATGATGCGGTAGCCTCTAAAGTTGATGCTATGGAGAAAGCGTCAGTTGATAAGCGATCACTGACGCGTCAGGAAATCCGTAATATGCCGATTCTGGAACGGCCCAACCGTCCGGGACACATCTACGGTAATACAGTTCGTCGTCGTTACAATCGTTCGCTGGAATAGTAATATGATTCTTGTGTTCGACAGGAACGTCTGTTTTACATATGGATTCCGCTGGAAATTTTAGAGAAGGGGAGTCCTTTCGACAGTCATCATCGCAACGCAAAACGACGGAAAAGTAGAATTTTATAGTGTATTGAGTACAAAATTCACATTTCGTTTTGACCGGGAGTTTTTTTTCATTGTCGGTCAGAACGGTCAGTCCGGGGGCGACTGGATTCGACTGGGCAATTGAAGTGTGGGTTGCATGTCGTGGTTAGTCAGCAAGCCACGTTAAAAGCCGACTAAAAAACAAACGCCAAAAATAATAACATGGCACTTGCCGCCTAAGAAGAGGCGACCGAGCTGAGGTATCCATAACAGATGGAGGCCAAAAGTTGCGTAACAAAAATCTGTTTGGTTCCGGTTCACTGGAGGTACGGCCGGGACGAGATTTCGTTCCTACCTGGCTCTCGAATCACCCTGTCGGTTGGGGGAGGAGAGAGCGAGATTTAAAGAACCGAATAAGCATGTAGACGCTCACAGGGAGATGTCGCAGGACGCGGGTTCGATACCCGCCGCCTCCATCACACGGAATCGGAAGGAGACTTTCGATTCCT
>JAUNAI010000068.1 GCA_030527705.1 Planctomycetia bacterium
GTTTCACTTAAGATGGAAAGTAATATACCACAACCAAAAAATCTTGCAAGGGGGGTAGTCGCAATTTTTTCAAAATTTCTTGATTTCCTAATAGAAAAAATCGGTTTCATGTCGTGTTTTACCGACTCTAAACTATTTTAAGTTTTTTATAAATTTCTCAAAAAAAGATTTAACTTGGTTCTATAGACTTAAATTATAGTAAAAATGCGTCATTTTTATCCCAAGCTCTGCTTTTTAATGTCGTACGCATTAATTTCACATGCCAAATTTCCATCACTGTCGTGGATGGTCTCGTCAATTCCATATTCTATAAGCAGGCGGTAGGCGTCTATTTTATCTCGGTATCTTGCTGCCAGATGTAAGGCGGTTCCTCGGTAATTCTCCGGTGTGTCGCACAGCGCGTTCAGGTCCGGGCGTTTCGACGTGGGTAGGTTCAGAAGGTCTCTCATTACCCGACGGTCTCGATTTTCGACAGCAAGGTGAATGACATTTTTCCCCTCGAACGTCGCATTCCACGCCTCTATGCCGACGATATGAATCAGATAATACACAACTTCCGCCGACGCATAACGTACTGCGTTACAGAGAATAATCTCCCACTGAATCCCATTTTCCAACAGCCCTGGAGAATTTTTATCTTCATTTTTATTCTTAATTTTTATCTTTATCATCGAGAGACATGCGCAACCTACAATTTTCAGTAGACAGGAAACCCGACGTTCCCCTCCGTCCTCACGCAAGAAACAAAAAAAGGGAGTACGCCAACGCATCCCAGCACAGAGGTCCTCGACGACCAAACACACACAGATACGTGACGCATCTCCAGTCAGGCACGTCTAACCATACCGCCATTCTCGTCCAGAACGGAAAAATGTCAAGACGTGGGAGAGATTTAAGATGTTCTTGCAAAAGACATTTATTACTAAGGTGGCGGAACGCACTGTTTTTGCGCGCCCCCCCTTGTGGTAAATGAAAAATGTGTTATAATGTGTACTTTCCATTGTGTATTACCGGAAAAATTTGAAAACCAAGGTGGTTTCGCCACTTTTGCCACGGTACGGCGAGAGGGTAATTGATTGCGCGTTGGCGTTTCGGTCATGATTCAGTTATGACTTCAGTCATGATTCGGTCGAACGCGGAATAAGATGGAAAGAAAGATAAATTTCAGTTTACGAAAGGAATTATTATGGCTCACTATGTTGGACCAAAAGCGCGTATTAACCGTCGTTTTGCAGTGAAATCTGGCGAAGGCGAATCCGTTCTGGGTATTTTCGAGAGTGCTGGTGCGTTGCGCGCCACCAAACGTCGTCCGTTCGCGCCGGGTATGGCTCGTCCGCGTGGTCGTAAATCTGTGTACGGTCAGTCTTTGGCTGAAAAACAGAAGATTAAGTATGCTTACGGCATCAGCGAACGTCAGCTTCGTAAACTGTACGCAATTGCGAAACGTCAGCAGGGCAACACCGGTGAAAATCTGAAAGTGTTGTGCGAACGTCGTCTGGATAACGTGATTCGTCGTGCTGGTCTGGCGAAAACCCGCCCGCAGGCTCGTCAGGGCGTCGCCCACCGTCACTTCCTCGTGAATGGCGTTCCGACCACCAGTTCTTCTTTCGCCGTCCGTCCCGGTGACGTGATTTCCGTGAAAAAGAACGAAAAACTGCAGGAAATGTACAAGGCGATCTTCGCTGAAATGGCTTCCGTTAGCGCGAATGCGTGGCTGGTTGTTGATGAAGAATCCCTCTCCATCACCGTGACGAGTATGCCGATGGCGGTTGACTTCTCGCTACCGATCGAAATTGACCTCGTGGTCGAATTCTTGGCTCGTTAATAGCCTGACAATTTCCCGGTTTTTACCGCGATATACAAAAAAGATCGTTCTGTTGTGGGACGGTCTTTTTTATTTTATAGGATTTCTTATAATTTACCGATTTTCTCTTGACAGAATCGGAATAAAAAATTATACTTGAGAGAATCAGGCTATCATAACCTGAACATTTCATATCCCACGGATTTCACGGAAACCAATGGTTTTAAATCTCCCACAGACTCCACAGATTCCACAGATTTTAAATATTATGATGATTTAAATCCGTCTGTAAAATCTGTCTCTTCTGTGTGAAGTGCTGTAAAATATGGGGTTCCGAAAAACCAAAAACTTGGCGTCGTAAATCATTTTATTTCCTAAAAGCTCACTCATTTCTGTGAAAATCTGTGAGATCTGTGGGAGATTTAATGGTTTTTGTTTCCACGTTAAAATACACTGTGCTATTTTAACATTCCGCTAAAAATGACGGTTCCATGCCGTATTTTACGACACTTGAACGTTTTTTACTTTTTAGGTATGAAATTTACAGGCTAATAGGGAAGGCTTTTATTACAGGTATTTTATTATGTTTTCGTTGTAATTTTAGCATGATTTTTTTTCTACACCCCATTTTTTTATTGGCTCTTGCGTGCGTCGGAATTCCGGTGTTGTTGCACTTTTTAATGCGACAGAAACCTCGGAAAATCGCGTTTCCGGCAGTACGGTTTTTGCAGTCGCGTGAGAAAAGTTGCCGGCAGTCGTTACGACTGAAACACTGGCTGTTACTCGCGTTGCGGATGTTGCTGATTGTGCTTCTCGTGTTACTTTTTGCACGTCCGAGTTTCATGGCGAAAAATCTAAAATCAACACGAAATAACGTGGAAAATAATGCAGAAAATAACCTAGAAAACAGTGCGGAATCTGGAAAAGTGGCAGTTTATTCCAGCGCACCGACTGCGGCGGTTTTTCTGTTCGACACGTCGGTAAGAATGGATTATGTGGCGGAAAATCAGTCCTCTCTGACGCGCGCGCAGCAGGAAGCGGGACGGATTCTGATGGGTTTACCAGCTCAGAGTACAGCGTCGGTCGTGGCAACCCATCTTGCACCGTTAGCGTTTTCGCCGGACTTAGGAGAGATTCAACGGCAGATTTTACAGTTGGAGACGAGTGCCGTAGCAAGACCGATTCCAGAAGCACTGATGGATGCGCTCGCGCTCCTGAAAACGTCCGATTTGGCGCAGAAAGAGTTATTTATTTTCACGGATCAGTCGGCAGCAAGTTGGGAACTGGGTGGTGCGTCACGACGACAGGAGTTGGAACGGCTATTAAATTCCTTGCCGGGAGTACGGATAACAATTTTGGATACAGGGGCGGAAAATCCGGTAAATTGCCAGCTAGAGATCCCAACGGAAAACGCATTTCAGACGGTGTCGGGCGGAACGGTAGAAGTGCACGCAGAAATTCGTACACCAGATAAACTTACTCACCGCGTAGGAATTTTCATGTTGGACGAGAACGGAACGCCGCAATTACGAGGCGAAACGGTCACGGAAGCAGAAAAGTCGGTTTCCTCGCTGGTCTTTCAGTTGGGTGGGCTGAAAAATGGGTCGAATCAGGGATTTTTGGCGATTCTGGACGGCGACGCGCTCACAGCGGATAATGTGCGTGCGTTTACAATTCAGAAAGACCCACCGACGCCGATTCTGATGGTGGCAGAAGAACCGGCGGAGAGGAATGCATTTTTCGTGCAACAAGCTCTTGCACCGACGCAGTACGCACTGGAAAATCGGGCGAATTACGAGTGTTCCGTGATTTCGTACGCTCAGTTTTCGCGGTGGGTCGGCGGAAGTAGCGGAACACAGAACCGTTTAAGTGGCGGAAATGGTTCTTCCACAAGTTTTTCATCGTCCGGAACGTCACGGCTCGGAACGCTGGAGCGGTATCATGCTATTTTTTTCCTGGACCCACCGGATTTTTCCGCGTCGGAGTGGAGTCGGTTATCACAGTACGTTCATGCGGGCGGAGGAATCGCGTTATTTCTCGGTCCGTCGCTCCAGAATCCGAAAAGTTACCAGATCGCGGAAGCACAGAGTTTCCTGCCCGCCACGCCTGGTTTTCAGGCAAGATTCCCCGACGGTGCGTATTTCACACCGATTGGAGGAAGCGCCCATCCGATTTTAAAGACGTTTCAGTCGCTCAACATGCCGATTCCGTGGGATGAATCGCCCGTTTTCAGAGCGTGGACGCTTACGGACCTCGCTCCCGACGCGCAGCGACTTTTTACTTGGTCGAACGGGACATCCGCGCTGTTAGCATGTCGGCGTGGAAGCGGAAATATCCTTCTTTCCGGTACGCCGATACACCCGACGCAGAATGATTCACGGAATGTGTGGAATCTGCTTCCACGCGGTGATTCGTGGGTTTTTCTCGTCCTGATGAATACGGCCACAGAGTTCCTAACCAGTTCCGAGACAGCACCAGAGAATATTTTCACGCAGGAGCCACTCGCGATTCCGTTACGGAACCTGCGTGAAAGTCGGTTTCAACTAGAATTTCTCCCCTGTCAGATTCCGGGTGAAGTGGAAAAGATAGAAAATTCCGAGACAACGCGACAGGATACAGAGGCGGTTTTCGTACCGGACGCGGAGCGGCATTTACTGGATATTCCAGCATTGGAGAAGGTGGGAAATTATCAGATTTCCGGGAGTGAAAGCGGTTTCCGACGCGGATTTAGCGTGAATTTTCCGCTCGCGCTCACGGACCTGACACGGACAGAGACGGAAGCGATTCGGCAGATTTTTCAGCCCACCGAGGTTACGTTCTTGCAGAGCGCGGAGTTTCTGGAGCGTCACCTGTCGGGCGTGCAGTCGAGTGGGGAATTATTTAACTGGTTAGGTCTCCTGATTTTACTCATTTTTGGAGTGGAAAACTGGGTGGCGAATCGGTTTTATAAGAACGTATAAAACACACAAGAAACACAGAAAGAAATACACACAAGAAAAGCAAGCGTTCGCAGAACGCGATCAGGAGTTTTTTGAAAGAGGGGTCTGGGGAGGAAACAATTTTGCAAAAATGTTTTCTTCCCACGGGCGTCACGACATGACGGGTAGCAAGTTCCTCCCGATAGGGTGGAATCTTGCGTAATGAGTTTATTCCCTAAACACTAACGCCTAATTTCACCCTTTCGGGAGAAATCGGCTACCCGTAGAGAATTTACGGTTGTGAGGAGGGGAACATTTTGCAAATTGTTCCCCCCTCAAACTCCCCCTTCAAAAACCTTTTAATATTTAGATAATAAATGTAGACGACTTCGTCGCGGAATTTATGGGATTTTATTTTTAGATTATCATGTTTCAACCGATTTTTCACAGTTTCGTATTCCTCTTTCTCACGATTTTCGTCCTGCTCGGAATCGCGTGGTGGAGCGCGCCAATTAAGAATGGCGGAAGACCGTGGCTGTGGGTCGGTGTGCGGTGGTGTACGCTCCTCATTCTGGGAATCGTGCTGGCTCGCCCGTTCTGGACGCAGACGGAAACGGAAATTTCTCCCGGAAATGTGCTGATTCTGCTAGACACTTCCCGGAGTATGAGCATCGCGGACGAAACACTGCCGGGTGAGAAAGTCGTGTCAGGGATGCCGTCGGCTCCGCGATATGCTGCCATGCGAAAAGCACTAGGGAATTCGGCGGACGCGCTCGCGGAGATGGCGAAGCAGACAGGAACAGAAGTTTACGCGCTGGATCAGTCACTCACACCGCTGACACTCGGAAAGAACGGAAAAATCGATTTCCCGCGTACACCTGACGGAGAAGAAACAGCTCTCGGCGCGTCGCTTCTGGACGCTCTTTCACGGACGGCCGGGCGAAAAGTGCTCGGAATCGTGCTATTAAGTGACGGTGCCCAACGCGCTCTTCCTCCACGAGATGCACTTCCCCAGACAGCCTCCGGACGGATGAATCGGCTGGGAATCCCACTGTTTACGGTTCCATTCGGCGCGACACGGCAGGAAAGTCAGTCACGTGATGTGGCAGTCGACGATTTACTGGTCGATCAACGTGTTTTCGTGAATACGGAAGTAACCGTCTCCGGCAGAATTCGGCTGGACGGCGTCGCAAAAATGAAAATTCCCGTAGAACTTCTCGTAGAATCTGCGTCTGGTACGATGGAAACAGTAGCACAGACGGAAATTCAGGCGGAAACGGAGAATGAAACGCTTCCAGTCCGGCTTTCTTGGATGCCGAAAGAGGTCGGTGAGGTAAAAGTGACGCTCCGGATTCCTCCGCAACATGACGAGGTTTCCATCACGAATAACCAACTCGATGCGTTCGTGACCGTGGCAGAAAGCGGTCTGAGGGTACTGTATCTTGAGCAGGCGTTTCGACCGGAGGCCGGTTTTTTACGGCGTTCTCTCGATTCGGCAGATGAAATTCAACTGGATATGGTGCGGCTGAGTGGACAGTCGGAAGATTCTGGAAACGCGAAAAAGATGGAAAGGATGGACCTACTGCGGATTTTACAGGAAGATTACGCGGTGATTCTCCTCGGTGATGTGTCAGCAAACTGTTTTCAGAAGGCGGATTTAGAGCTTCTCACGCAGAAAATCGCGGCAGGAACGGGACTGATAACGCTCGGTGGTTTACAGAATTATGGCTTGGGTGGATACGCAGAGACACCGCTGGCACAGGTTCTGCCGGTTATCATGTCACCACGAAAAAAGATGGAAAATACGAGGAATGCAGGAAGAAATGGGGAGAATTCGGAAAGAAACGGGAATTTTAACGTTCTCGGAAATACTGGAAGCACCGGACATATAGGAAATGCTGAAAATGTCCGAAACAGCGAAAACTCGCCATTAATTCAGTCGGCAGTGGAGACCATTTCCGGAAATTCCGCGTTAAAAACGGAGCAGTGGAACCGTCCAGTCCGATTTCAACTCACGTCAGCAGGGCGGCATCATCTGGCGCTCGCGCTAGACGCTGAGGCAGGGTTTTCCGCGCAATTATGGGGAAAATTACCGACGCTGGACGGAGCGAATCGCTGGGAAGGTCTAAAACCAGGAGCAGTCGTGCTGGCAGCAGATTTTACGGCGGAGAATGAAGAAATCCCGCTACTTCTGGAGCATTCTTTCGGGCGTGGGCGTGTCATGTCGCTCGCAGTAGACAGTACATGGCGGTGGTGGATGGCTGGGCACACAGAACCACATAAAAGGTTCTGGAGACAGCTTATTTTCTGGGTCGCGAATCAGGAAACGACGCTGGATGGAACCGTTTCATTAATTCTGCCACAACGGAGATTCCCGCAGGAGGAAACTATTAAATTTCAGGTCTCCGCACGACTTTCCAGTGGTAAAACCCCGCCACCACCGGAGAAAAATACTCCATCGGAGAATTGGCGAGTTCTACTTCAGCACCCGGATGGTAGCCGGACAGAAGTGCCACTTTCTGCGGACCAAAACGGAATGAAAGGGGAAATTCCTGCACAACTTACACCGGGAGATTACATGTTACACGCGTCGGTAACGCATCAGGGACAGAAAATCGGCGAGTCAAAATGTCGATTCCAGATTTATCATCATGATCTGGAACTAGACCGTGCGCAGGCGGAGCCGGAATTACTGGCATCTCTGGCGATTTCTACTGGCGGTAAGTCGGTTCAGCCGGAGAAACTACCAGAACTCTGGAAACGGCTGGCGGAGAGTCGGGAAGAACTTAAAATTGAGCGTCAAATACGTCTTCCACTCTGGGACCGCTGGTGGTGGCTCGCGCTTTTAATCGGATTACTTACCACGGAATGGTTCCTGCGGAAACGAGGAGGGAACGTTTAGGTAGATGCGGATTCACTAAAATTCCGCAGGAATTTAGAGTGCCTGTAATAGAAGAACAGAACGCTCTGGAATTAGGGATTCATTAAATCGCCAACTATTTTCTGACCGTAAAAGTAGAGAAATCAGAAATAATTCCATTATTCCCCAATTACGTTCCCTGCAGGCACTCCATTACAGGCTCAGTGTTTCCTACGGTCATATCATTACAAGAAATGGCATGAGTTCTGTGTCCTGAAACCAAGTTCATTATAATATAGTTCTTCTCCCTTTTCCCGCGTAAAAAGTGGATTCCCCGCGCTGTCTCGCAGTCGGCCATCTTCCGCTGAAACATACGCAACACGCAGTGGGCGGTAATCTCCGTAACCGGTATAAAGAACATGGCTCAGACGTTCTAATTCCCCTTCTTCCCACGTTCCGGACTTAAATTCCGGAGTAAATTTCTCCCGCACACGGACGAGATATTCGTTCAGCTGGCACGCACACTTCGTCCGTTCTTCTTTTCGCGCATTTTTCGGCGGAATCTGAATGGTTTCTGGCGAGCCGTAAGGCCGAATTATTCCACTCGGCGCGTCCACATCCAGCAGGAGTATTTCCACTTCCGGTTCCATTCCATAACGTGTGGTCGCACGATTTTCATCATCATTCCCCGTCGTCACAGCCCTTCCCTGATTCAGGTCAGCCTGAAAAGTCATATCCTTTTTTCTCTTATTCAGGAATTCCTTCCAGAACCCGAAAAGCGTCCCGTTTTCTTCCTTCCGTTCCGCGTAAACCATTTCCAGAATCGGCCGTAAATCACGCGGAATACTCACCGTCTCACAATTCTCGAAAATCTCCTGCGTCCGCGCAATTACGTAAGCAGCGTAGGGTAAATATGCTTTTTCCTCCCTTTCTGCCTCTTCTTTTTTCGGAACTTCCCGGTTCACCGTTAGTTTTTCATTCAGAATCTCTGTCACACGCCGAGCTTCCGCAGGCCGAAACGGGTTAAAATGCGCATGCCGCCACAGTCGCCCTATCCGCTGTAACAGCATATCCGCCGGACAGAGGCGCGTCACGAGATAATCCGCATCAAGGTCCACCGACTGTTCCAGAACCTGCGTTCCCACGAGAATCCGCCCACACCGCGTCCGTTCTTCTGGGGTGACATCTTTTCCGTAAAGCTCCGTCCATTCTTTCTCTTTTTCCTGACGCTCACCCGCCAAAAAACGCGAGTGAATCAGTCCAATTTTCACGATTTTTGCAGTTTCTCCCATTCCAGCTAGATTTTCTTGAAACCACGAGTAAACCTTCTGCGCGTCCCCGACGGTATTTTCTATCCAGAGAACCGACTCACCCCGTTCTGCGTGTTTTAGCGCGTTTCGCAGGGATTCTTCTGCCGAATTACTGTGCCGAATCTCAACTATTTTTTCTGCTTTCTCTTTCTCCGTCAACTCTAACTGCTGTAATTTACCACCTTTTCCCAGTACACTGAGCATAGGATACGCTTCCGTTCCCGTTTCGTTTTTATTTTCTGTTTCCGCACATTTTCTCTCTTCCGTCAGTCCGAGAAGTTCTCGTTTCATCTTTTTTGTGAGGGTCGCGGAGAGCAGAATGACTGTGCATCCCCACTGGCGTAATTTTCGGACTAAATCTTGAATCAGTTTTCCGGTATAAGCGTCGTAACTGTGGATTTCGTCGAGAATTACCACTTTTCCTGCTAGCCCGAGAGCGCGGAGTGCATTATGTTTCACGTTCAGGACCGCCAGTAACGCCTGATCTACCGTTCCGACCGCGAAAGGCGCTAAAAGTCCACGTTTTTTCGCATTAAACCACGCGTCTATGTCGGCATTTTCAGCGTTTCCGTCTTCTTCTCCCTCCTCCGTCGGCATGGAAAGTTTATTCTTCAGAAGATTTTTTCCGTGTAATAACAGCGTTTCTCGGTGCTCCCCCTCTTCTAGGATATTCTCCAAAAACGGCTGAAACCGTTCATGAATCTTATCCGACGTTAACCGTGTCGGTAACGCGAAATACACTCCACGGTGCTGATGTTCCGCGAGCAATTTATATGCCAGAAATAGCGCGGCTTCCGTTTTTCCGTACCCCATTTCCGCCTCCACGATGTACACGCCGCCCGGCTGAATCGTTTCCGCCATTCCCATCTGAACCCTATTCGGCAAGAATTCCGTTCCGTCCTTTCCACGGAAAACCTCTCCGAACCGCATTCCTTTCTTAATCCGAAACGGCACGAACCCCGCATTTTTCACCGTTTCCGACGCTTTTTCCTGCGTGACGCGCTCCCCATATTCCAGCTCCATTCCGGAACTGAGCCAGTCCGCCAGAATCGTCAGTCCCAACACCAGCTGAAGTCGGTCCGCGTCCCCGGAAATTCCCTCTTCCAGCGTAAAATCGAATTCCCGACAGAGCGTTTCCGCCTCTTTTTCACGTAAATCCTGCCACACCGCCCCGCCAAGTTGTTCACTTTTAGCGCTCACACTACCACGACACGGAAACCCATGATGATGTCCGACAACATACGACAGATTTTCAAGATCTTTCTCCCCTTCCGTCTTCTCTCGCAGTGCAGAGAACGTAGCAAAACCAGCCGTCGCGTGGTCTACTTCATACTTGGTGTCTGAACTATTTTCATACATTTTTCCGTACAATTCGCGCACGGAAAGGCCACACGCACGGTAAATTTTATCCTGAAAAACCGGCGAGAATTTCCCTATATCGTGTAAAAGTGGCGCAATCAGGTCCTGTTTTTCGAATAAATTTCCACACCGATATTCCGCGAGAAACCGCCAAATTGCTTCCGCGCAGAAATACGTCGCCCGCAGATGTTCCTCGACGGTGCAACCTTTTCTTCCAATTTCCGTCCCACTTTTCGCCAGACATTCCCCGATTTCCAGTGGTTTATACTCTTTTTTCGGTGTTTTCGACTTGATACTCAGCGCCATTTTTATTCCCTTACCTGATTCTATCTGATTCCATTTAAAATTCTGTGATTGGTAGTCCTTCCGGTAGTCATTTTAACAACGTGAAACGACAGTGAAGTAAAATTTTATAGTGTATCGGGTATAAAATCCTCAACTCAATCTAAATAATTTCCGTACCGCGTTCAGTAACCCACGTTGACTTTCTGGATTATTCCCCGCCTCATGAAGTGATTCCAGCGTCGGATGTAGCAACTTATTCACCAGCCGATTAAAGGCATACTCAATTTCCCCCCGTTGTGCGTCCGTCAGCTCTGGTAATTTACGGAATAAACGCTCCAATTCCATCTCTTTCGGCTTATCCCAAAACTGTCTCAATTCTCGAATCACACGCCCGGATTTCCGGTGCCGAACGTCTACCAGAAAGACCTGTAACTGTTCCTCCACAATCTGCTTCGCCCGCGGAAAATCCTGATTCCGCGCTTCCTGATTCGCGTCGCACACGCTCTGTAGATCATCAACCGTATATAGATACACATTTTCGAGCGCCGCCAACCGACTGTCAAAATCTCGAGGAACTGCCAAGTCCAGAATCAGAATTGGCCGAAAATTTCGCGCATTTTCCAACTTCCTAAACTGTTCCAGCGTCACAATCGGCTCTGTTGCGCCCGTGAGACTAATCACCAGATCTGCTTCCGTCAGCGCCGCGTCCAATTCCCCCCATGCACGGACTTTTCCCTGAAACTGCGATGCCATTTTCTCCGCTTTTTCCAGACTCCGATTCACAATCGTAATGTTCTGTGCCCCCTCTTCCCGAAGATAAAGTAAAGTTTCTTCTGCCATTTTTCCCGCACCAATGACAAGAATTTCTTTCTTCTCGAAATGCTCAAAAATCTGACGCGCAAAACACGACACCGCCACGCTCGGCACGCTCGTCCGATACTGATGAATCGCGGTTTCCACTGTCACTTTTCGTGAGATATTTCCTGCCCGCTGAAACGCCGCATGTAATAGTGGCCCAACCGTCCCACAGTCAACCGCCAACTCATACGCATCTTGAACCTGTCCACCAATCTGTCCCTCTCCGACAATCATACTATCCAGTGACGACGCGACCATAAACAGGTGCGTGAGTGCTCCATCACCGACCGCCCGAAAACACTCATTCTGTAACCGTTCCGCCTCCACTCCCTTCAGTTCTGCCCAAAAGTCCGTTAACCAGTTAATTCCCGCTTCTGCATCCGTAGGAAACGTCTGATTCTCGCCAGTTTCACATGTTTCGCCTGCCTCACATGCCTTACCCGTCACTGAAATTTCCGTATCCAACTCCCGTGCAGCATAAATTTCCACACGGTTACAGGTCGAAAGAATGACCACTTCCAACTCTGGAAACCGTTCCCGTAAGTGTGCGAGCGCTTCACGAATCTGAGTCTGCGAAAAAGCCAGTTTTTCTCGCAACGACACATCCGCCTCATGATATCGGCAACCTACCGCCATCCAAATCATGCGACAACCTCCGCCAACAAAAACGAAAAAAGGAAGGAATAAAACATACGAACTCCACTTACTCTTTCAACGGCACTTCTTGATTTATGGACGTTTCCTGCGTGGGTAAAGTCTCTGGGACAATCCGGTGTTGCGAGAAAATTACGAGTCCAAATAACGTACACAGCGCGATAAAATTCAAAATCGTACGATATGCAATTTGCGGACCGGCGTTCGCGCGTTTCCAGAAGAAACCGAGAACAAGAGAGAACACGAACCAGAATAATAATCCGCTAGTGCCGAGAATCATCCAGTCCGCGAGAAGGTTTTCCGCTGAGTTTTTCTGTAAATTCAGCACGATTCCCGATAAAACACCGAGCGCAAGCATACTTGCTGCTAATTTCATGGAGTGCCGATTCGCGTAGTGTAACCATTCCAGAGAAGGAAGCCGAAAGGTGAGGAAATTCGATTTTTTCGGTGTAAGATGTTTCAGTTTCCACGCCTGCCGGAGATAAAGCGAGCCAGAAAGGAAACCACAGAAAATAGAGACGGCCGCCACGAGCATACTGATTCCGTGAACCATTCCCCAACCGAGAGAAGCTGGACGCGCTGCGAATGGCGTCGTATCCGCCATGCCGAACGCCAAACCGAGGAGAATCAGCATCATCGGCAGGAGAAATCGTCCGAGATGCCGCTTCTGATATGTGGAAATCAGGCCAATCGTGATTCCTGCCAGCACCCAGACAAGCACAAGTAACGCATCTTGTGCCGACGAAAGCGGACTCCGTGCCGAATCTAGAATCCGCATGATAAGAAACAGCGTATGGAAAAACAGTCCTACACCGAGCAACCATACTTCCGCACACGCGCGACATGGAAAGCGTTCCTCTTGTGATTTTCGGGCGTAAATAACCTCCACACCCAGTGCCAAACCGTAACACACGATAAATAACGTGGGAATGAACATTGGAAACCCTCTCCCTGCTTTCCTGGTTTCTGTTTCTTGCCACTATTTAGTTTCATACCGTTTTCACACGGAAAATTACATGAAACTTTCCATCACCTCTTTCGGTGCAGGACGATACGTAAGCGGTTCCATCGTGAAAGTCGCATGTCCCTGACTTAAACTCTTCACGTCGTTGGCGTAGCCGAAAAGTCTTTCGAGTGGCGCTTCCGCTTCAATAATCGTACTGCTACCACGCACATACGTCTGATTAATCTGCGAGCGTCGCTGCTGTAAGTCGCCAATAATACCACCAACACTTTCATCAGGCGCCGTCACCTCCACCTTCATAATGGGTTCCATCAAGTCCACACCCGCTGCCAGAACTGCCTTATTAAACGCATCCGCCGCTGCGATATTTACCGCCGTCTCGTTGGTCGTTTCGTCGATGATGATGTCCGTAATCGTTGTTTTAATATGAATCAGCGGGAAACCGAACATTCCACCACCGTTCGCCTGTTCTTTCAACGTCTGTTGCGCAGCGTCTTGTAACTCAAACGGACACGGCGTCTCAATCGGTAACATAGGAATCACCAATACCGACTTCTCGCTTCCCGTGAACGGTTCCATCCGGATTTTAACCTGCGCGAAAATCTGCGTATCCCCAATTTTTCGGTTACACTCGCCCACGACTTCCGTCGCGCTCCGAATCGTCTCACGGTAACTGACGCGCGGAGGACGCACACGAACGTTCAACTTAAACTCACGCAAAAGCCGGTGTTTAATAATTTCCAGATGCAATTCCCCCATTCCACTAATCAACGTCTGTCCCGTTTCTGGATTCACCACTGCCGCGAATGTCGGGTCCTGACGGCGCATAATCGCTAGCACATCATCCAACTTTTTACGCTCCGCAGCCGTATCCGGCTCGATGGACATCGACACAACCGTCTCCGGGAATTCAATCGATTCCAGAATAATCGGCTTATTCGTTTCACACAGAGTATCCCCCGTCACCGTCCGGTTCAGCCCCACAATTCCGACAATATCCCCCGCGGAAACCGGGTCTTTCAGCAGTTCTTTATGTCCCGCCATAATCCGATAAACCTGCGGCACGTTTTCTTTTTCATTCCGCGTCGAATTCAAAACACGTGACCCCGGCTTCAGCGTCCCGGAATAAATCCGGATGAAGGAAAAATCGCCGTGTCTTGACGGAACCACCTTAAACACCAGACCACAAAACGGTTCTTTCGTGTCCGCCTTTCGTGTCGCCTTTTTCGGCTTCTCCGGGTCATGCGGGTCTTTCTCTTTTGGCACAATTCCTTCCACCGGCGGTACGTCAAGCGGCGACGGAAGATACGCACATGCCGCGTCAACCATCGGCTGAACACCAATATAATGCAACGCAGTCCCACAGAAAACCGGCACGCAAAGAAGATGAATCGTCGCGTCACGAATCACACTATGAATCAGCTCCACCGGTACTTCCTCTTCCGCCAACATCAGCTCCGTTATCTCATCGCTGAACATCGACAGCTGGTCCATCATCTGCGAGTGCCAGAGTTCCGCCTCGTCGCGCATATCTTCCGGAATTTCATGAACCGTATACTTCATCCCTTTCGAATCCTGGTCCCAGACAAGCATCTTCATCTGAATCAGGTCAATCGTTCCTCGGAACGGATTCGGCATGTGTTCCGGTCCTGCCCCAACCGGAATCGTCAACACAAGCGGATTCGCGCTCAATCGTTTCTCAATTTCCGCAACCGTCCCTTCAAAATCTGCCCCTTCTCGGTCCATTTTGTTAATGAACGCCATACGTGGAACATTATATTTATCCGCCTGACGCCAGACCGTCTCACTCTGTGCTTCCACCCCCTCGCGCGCACTGAAAATGACGACAGCTCCGTCCAAAACGCGAAGACACCGCTCCACTTCCGCCGTAAAATCGACGTGACCGGGCGTATCAATCAGATTCACTGTACAGTCATTCCAATCGAACGTCACCGCCGCAGAGTAAATCGTAATTCCGCGTTCCTGTTCTTCTTCATCAAAGTCCGTCGTGGTCGTTCCTTCATCAACAGAACCAACCTTATGATTATAGCCGGAATAATACAAAATACGCTCCGTAACCGTCGTTTTCCCGGCATCAATATGCGCGATAATACCAAAATTACGAATTTTTTCGATAGGAGTAGTGGCAGCCATAATTCTTCCAATTCTGTTTTGCGTTAAGGGGTGATTCTATAATTATTATTTTACGCAATCAGTGTATTTTCACACCGAGCAAGTTCCGCGCTTCCGCCAACGCGAGGAAAACAGGAGCGTGACCGGACGCTATTTCATAAATTTTCTATATCATACACCAAATATGACATTTCGTCTAGTATCTAGAGGGAAAATTTTTAGAATTTTCCACGGAAAGTACAAGAACAATTCAGAAAATAACGAAAGAGCGACTGATTAATTCCTTAACCTCATCAATCAGACAACAGAAATTCCTTAAAACCATCCACATATATATTTTCCATATTCTCCTATATATTCGATATTTCCCGATTTCTGCAACAGATTAATCGATAAAAGAGTAAAAATATATCATTTCTTTTACACTACACCCCCTATGTGGGGGAGTTCTGTGAATTGTTTTTAAAAATATTTCCAAAATTTCCAAAAAATTAGGGTGGGAAGACTGGAAATTCACTGGAAATAGATTAAAATAAAACCGATATAAGTGTCAGGGGTGTTCAAAAACGTTTGAATGCTCTGCGGGAGTTTTTTTCCCGTGTTAATTTTGAATGTTATCCATTTTGGAGGAAAGTACAATGAAAAAACTTGGATTTTTTGCTGTTATTCTGAGCTGTGCGATGTTCGTTGGTTGCCAGAAACCCGCCGAAGAAGCTGCTCCGGCTGAAGAAGCTGCCGCTACCGATGAAGCCCCGGCCACAGAAGAAGCTGCTCCGGAAG
>JAUNAI010000069.1 GCA_030527705.1 Planctomycetia bacterium
ATTTTCTTAAATTTCGTAAAATTTTAGTTGACATTTTAAATTTTTGTGTTAAAATATATCATAGAGGAAGGTTATATAGTCTCTCCATATTTTATTATAGAATTTATTTTTGAGTTAAATGAGAAAGTTATGTTAGTCCTTTCGCGTAAAATTGGCGAGCGCATCCTGATCGGCGACGAAATTGCCGTCACGGTTGTACGTATATCGCAGGGGACAGTCCGCATTGGTATTGAAGCGCCACGTAATTTGTCGGTTGTTCGTGAAGAAGTCGTTCTCTCGGAAAATTCAGAATTAATGGAAAGTCAGGTCAAAATTTCGTTACCACAGACCGTTTCATTCTCGAATCAGACACCGACAGGATGAAATAAATCAATCTGGTTATTTTTCTATGACTGACGTTTCCTAAATTCACCATACAGGAAAATCCCCAATTCCTGTATTATGGGAAAATGCCGATATAACCCGAAATCTCGTGTTATGGGAATCTCGTATCAAGGTTCCTGAAGTCCAAAATCTGTTTCGACGATAACAGATTCTGTTTCGGTAGGACTCTGTTTTTCTGCCATGTTCTGATGTCGGAATTTTATCTGACAAATCTGATTCGACGCAAAAATCAAGTCTTTCTGCTGGTACATCTTGTCCAACTTTTCCAACTTTTCCGTGTCCAAAATATCATTTTTAAAATTCCTCTTGATAACACGCCGTCCCCAATGAATCCGCGACCCATTTTTAAGCACAAGACAAAATTTAGGATCTGGACTATAATCATTCATGCCAGTTTGCGACAATTCCTGATGTTCGATACAGATATAATCCAGCCCATAACGTCCCCAACGCTCCCCAAGAAGATTGACAATCGCCACGACATCTTGAATGGTCTCGTCAAGCCAGCTTCGGCCTTCAACTTCACTCGTTGGTCTGGTATACCCATCAAATTCGGTAATATCGATAGGTTTTTCTAATTTCGAAAATGCAGGCGGTGCCATTCCTGCAAAAGCCGGAAATTGAGCTAAATCTTCTAATGCAACCGGAAAACGCTCCGCATCCATCGGTAAAATTCGACAATCTGCTGAGATGGGGATGTACTGTAATGGTGGTTTCTTAACGTCATTTTCCGTATCTGAAAATAAATGACCTGATGAAGCAGCCCCAGTCACTGAACCCACGTCAGAATTACCTTCAGAAGCTAAACCTGTACCAGAATCACCTCCAGAAAGTGAATCCATACCAGCAACTGAAGAATCCTCTGTAATTCCTGATGCTACCGCTACAAGTAATACAGGGCGTCGGTATATCACCTCTATTTCGACATATGCTGGATAATACTTCCGAATCGAGACGACCTTCCGAATCCAATATATTTCCATAAGCGCATTGCGCAACATATCATTCTGGAAATTGTCGTAAATCGAAAGATGATTCTGCATCGTCGGTGATTGGACAATCATTTCCCTCAAATCATCATGAATCCACGGTGGAGGCGCACTTGACAACGTCCCGTCCGGTTTCCGATACAGAAGCCTAATCCGTTCTTTAGTGATTCGGTCGGCCATCTCCAGTGCCATTTCACCAGCTATCCCGGTTTCTTTTATCGGCCCTTTCTCGTAAAAATGCCAACCAAACGAACTCCAGAGTGCGAGTGTTAACAGCAAAAATAGGAATACGATTACAGAACAGGTCGCAATTCGCCCACGACCCGGCACGAATTCACCCAGAAAATCGCTAATTATCTCATTATAGCTCATTTCTTCGTCTGAATTCCGGTTTTCCGTCTGAATTTCGACCGTATTTTCCTGTTCAATCTGCTGCACCATCTTCACTTTTACGTTCTACACAGAATCCGTTTCCTCCACATATCACTTACCCCTACTGGTTACGTAGGCTATTTTTCATGAATTTACCAGACTTCCAGTTCCAGTTCCAGTTCGATACCAGTATGCTCCTGAACCTGTTCCTGAACAAGACGGATAAGTCGCAGAATGTCATTCGGCACACACTCCGGTGAAACGATAATGTAATTCGCGTGACGTTCCGAAATTCGTGCCCCACCGACACGTGTTCCGGACATGCCGACCTGTTCAATCAACTCACGAGCGCTCACACCACCGTCCGACGGATTACGGAAAATGCGTCCAGACCCTTGACCACCAATTGGCTGCGAGGCTTTCCGAATAATCCAACGTTTCTGCATACGCTGCGTTAACTCGACCGGATTTTCTTCACGAAACTCGAAAACCGCCTCGAGAACCACGCTATCAGCCAGACTACTCTGATGATAGGCGAAAATTAACTCGGACTCATCAACTTCAGTAACCGTTCCGTCCATGGCGGAAATCGTCGCAGACTTCAGAAACTGTCCGATATCCGTACTGTCGGTTCCTGCGTTCCCATGAAGAGCACCACCGACGGTACCCGGAATACCGATTAAATCCTCAATTCCCCCCAGTCCCGCGCGCACAGCCGACGTGACGAGTTTACTTAACGGAACATTTCCACTGACCGTCACACGACAACTATCCACCTCCAGTTTATATGGAAGACTCTCACCAAGATTAATGACGAGGCCCGACACACCCTCATTCCGCACGAGAATATTCGACCCTGCACCAAGAATCTTTACTGGAATTCCCTCATGGTGACAGAACTGTAACATCTGTAGAAACGTCTCCCACGACTCGGGTTCCGCGTAAAATTCCGCATTACCTCCCAGCTGAAACCACGTGTGCATCGCCAGCGGTTCTTGCGTCTGAATCATACCAGGAAATTTGGCCATTAAAGTTGAACTCATGAATATCACTCCGTGAAAATCGGTAAAACCGACAAAAATCCGTATCGGTGGAAATCTGTTCAATTACGAAAAGTCTACAGGAAACACAACTTCCCCGGTTCCATTTTCTCTCATATAACCTTTATTTTAACGCATTCGTCCGTTTCTGTCAAGAGTTTCCCACCAATTCTCGAAAGAATTCTCGAAAGAATTCCCGGGATTCCAGAAAAAAACCGTATTTTCGATAAATTCACCTCGTCTCCGGTAAACTTACCTTTTCTCTAACGGCGCAAGATAACACATCACCGTCTGAGGTGGAATCATAACAGGTTGAGAAGTATCAGCGCACGGTCCATCAAGTTCCGGATAAATATCATTCGGCGCGGAGGCTCCTGTATTCACGAATTCTCGCCACGGCAACTCACGTACTACCGGCGGAAAGTGAAATTCTACCGACTGCGACTCGTTATGATAAATAATCAGAAGATGATTACTCCGCAGATTTTTAGCATTCCGAGATTTTTCTCCAGTCTCTTCCTCCGGCGAGAGTGCCGCCAACATACAGACGAGCGTGGAACGGGAAGCATCCGTCCAGTTAAACGGAGTTCCGTCGAATCGGTACCAACTCACATCTGGGAATGGTGACACGGAAGAAGCTGGCTCACCCGACAGAAAATTCTGACGTCGTAAAGTCGGTTCTTCACGCCGAAAATCGACCAGCGCAGAGACGTAACGGACTAAATCCGCGTTTTTCTCCACCAGTGTCCAGTCGAACCATGAAATCGCGTTATCCTGACAGTACGCGTTATTATTTCCGCGTTGCGTCCGTCGGCATTCATCCCCCATTAAGAGCATGGGAACTCCCTGACTGAATAGGAGTGAGGCAAAAAAGTTCTTAATCTGCCGTGTGCGACAGGAGTTAATCGCAGTTTTCGTCGTTGGCCCTTCCGCGCCATAATTACATGAAAAGCTATTATTATCTCCGTCCCGGTTATTCTCACCGTTGGCCTCATTATGCTTATGATTATAAGACACCAAATCATTCAGTGAGAAACCATCATGTGACGTAACGAAATTGATGCTGTGATACGGTGCCCGACCGCCCGGCTTATAAAGGTCACTGGAACCTGCGACGCGCGTTGCAAGGAGATTCGTCATAAAACTATCTCCGCGCCAGTACCGACGTACATCATCTCGGTATCTTCCGTTCCATTCTGCCCAGCGTACACCACTGAAATTCCCGACCTGATACGCTCCAGCTGCATCCCACGCTTCCGCGATGATTTTCGTGTCGGCAAGAAGTGGGTCTTCCGCGATCGTCTCGACAATTGGCGGATTCGTCATCATATTTCCGTATCGGTCACGGCTCAGAATAGACGCTAAATCGAAACGGAAACCGTCGATATGAAAATTATGCACCCAGTAACGGAGACAGTTAAAAATCAACTCGCGAACGATTGGGTGATTCCCATTCACTGTATTCCCACAGCCGGAGTAATTCGTGTAAAACTGCTTATTTTGCGGTGAAAGTATGTAATAAACCGGGTTTTCCAGTCCCTTCAGTGAGAGCGTAGGACCACGTTCATTTCCCTCGGCGGTATGATTAAACACGACATCCAGAATCACCTCGATTCCCGCACGGTGAAGCTCTCGGACCATCTCTTTAAACTCTTGTACCTGACCCCCAGGACGCGTGTCGGACGCATATTTACGGTGAGGTGCGAAGAACGCAACCGGATCATAACCCCAGTAATTCCGTCGCGGATTTCTACTCGTCGAGAACGGGTCACACTCCAGAAATTCATGTACCGGCATAAGTTCCACCGCGGAAATACCGAGCGATTTCAGATACGGAATCTTCTCGATAACCCCACGGTACGTACCCGGAAATTGACAATGACTCGTCGGAGATTGCGTGAGTCCACGGACGTGCATCTCATAAATCACAGAATCCGCCAGCCGATAATTTAGGTGTCGATCACCGCGCCAGTCGAAATGGTCATCCGTCACAACGCACTTCGGTGGCACGAGCACCCCCTCACGCGTCGTCTGATATTCCCCTGCCAACGCTTTCGCATACGGGTCAATCAGTCGCGCTTTTCGATCATAACGCAGTCCCTGTTCCGGTAAAAACGGTCCATCCGCCTGAAAATGATAAAGCGTTCCCGCTCCCCGATGTGGTACGAACAAGCTCCAGACGTCCCCCCACCGATTCGTCTCGGAGTAAAGCGGAATCACTTCTGCAGGCTGTAAATCTTCGGGAGAATCGTAAAACAGAATCCGCATCTCCGTTGCATGTCGGCTGAAAATACGAAAATTCGTCCCACCGTTCTGCACTTCCGCCCCATACGGCAAAGCATACTGAAAACATGGTTTTCCCGGTCCCGCGCCGTACGGTTCCTGATATTCAGCATAAATCGGCGCCGGTGTGATTTCGTCCCATGTGTAGGAGATCGTCTTTTCAGTTTTAACAGGAGTAACTGGTTTTTCAGACATATTTTGTGCCCCGACGGCGGTTAAATACGGGTTATGAATACTATTTTAATTCTATATTATATGACAACTTAAATATCGAAAACCATGAGGATTAAACCTCACATAAATTCCATAAATAGATGAAATCGCCGATGGAAAACGAAAACCAGCAGTTTTATAACTCCCACGGATTCCACAGATTTTCACAGAAATTTTAACACCGATTTAACGCAGGTTTTCAATTCAACTTCACAAGCTACCTAACCTGTTTAGGTCGTGAACTGTTTTAAAATCCCTTCTGTGTAAATCTATGAGTTCTGTGGGAGATTTAATGGTTTTTGTTTCCGCGTTCCATTTTCTTTTTATTCCTTCTTTTTGTGGAACTTGTGAGATGTTTAGGAAGTTTTTTACTTTTATCGAAACTCCTCATGGCACGCAGTGCATGTTTTTTGTAACTTCTCGAAATTCTTCGGCGAGTTCTTTCTGTCTGCGACTTCCAGCGTGATGAAGAGATAATAAGCCACGTCACGGCTCTGCATGCACAATTCCTGCCACTTGCCGACTTCCTCCGGGTAAATCGTCTCGGCATAATTCGCCGTCATTCCCTGAAATAACGCCGACAGCGCAATTGCTCGACCCGCCACAGAATCCAGTCCGCGTAGCCGTTTCATTTTACTCTGAATTTCACCGTTATAAATCGCCACAGAATTCATCAACTCCGGTAATTTACCGACCGCTACGTCCCAAGAAGGATTCTTACTTTCCTCCGATTCCAGTGCCGCGACCAGTTCCACCCACGCACTCCGGGCAGTCGCATTATCTACAGCTTTCGCGAGCCGATTACTTGCCTCAATGATGACGGTCGTGCCCATTTTATACTCACTGTACTGGTCATGAAGTCCCAGAACCTGCGAGAAAACCGCCGTCACGTTTGCGAGTCGCACGATTTCCGGACCGTTCTGCGTCCAGTTATCCTCTTGAATAAGCGTCCCGATTCGGTCCGTCACATCCTTCATCTGAGTAGCCAGAACTTCTACCGGAGCATATGCCGTCGGCGCAGAATCACCGGGAGACCGCGTGAAATCCTGCGCGGCGACCTCCTGCATACCACCACTTTGACTGAACTCGGCTAGGAGCAGGGCGAGAAACAGGAAGACGGAAACACTCCAAAACACGGAAATCCGACCTGAAACAGAAACTTTACGCAAGATGGAATTCATGACCGTCACACAATTTACACTCATTTTATAATCCTCCATTATCTATAATCGGCAGATTTTCCTTAAAACATAAATCCAAAACAGCGTTAAAACACTAAAAACCCCGCCTCTAGCATAAACGGAGTAGAGAATCACACCAATCTTGTCCTACCTGGTTTTCATGTGACCACGAATCGTCTCTACACGGTAAAAGTAATAGTTCCCATAATGGTAACCAACGTCCCCTGAGCCTGTAATGGAGAAACGGAATTTCCGTAATTAGAAAACAACAGAATCACCGACCTCCAGAAACATGATTCAGCCCCTCCCCCTTTAGGAGAAATCATGAGCACAGCGAACCTGAGGAGCCGGGCAGAAGTCTTCAAGAAACGTAATATTCATAAACGGTTATCGATGAAATTACCCCGCCCCTCCTTCGGACACCTCCTCTAAAGGGGGAGACTGTAGAAGAAGAGGCGTTAAAAGAGGAAGCTAGATCGACTCCTTCCGAGAAGTAAAGACTGAATTTATCAGCTCCACATCTTCCTGCGCCAGTCGAATTCCGCCTGCCTGTGCGTTTTCTTCCGCGTGTTTCACACTTCGTGCTCCACATAACACACACGTTTTAGGGCCGGTACTGAACGTCCATGCGATCACCAGCTGCGCCAGCGTCACTCCATACTTAATCACTAACGGCTGAAGCTCCGCGAGTTTCTGATTTGTCGTTGCGATACTCTTTCCTGAGAAACGCGGGTCCAACGCACGAAAATCCCCCTCCGAAAACGTCACTTCCGGAGAAAGTGTGCCAGTCAACAGTCCGTGTGCCAACGGTGAATACGTCATGAGCGTCATCTCCTCATCACTCACCGTCTGTGCCATTCCATTCTGCTGAATTTCACGGTCGATAAGGCTGAATCGTTCCTGTAATACGTCGACATAACCCGATTCCTGATACTCCGCCAACTGTGCTGGTGTGACGTTCGACACGCCAATCGCTCGGATTTTCCCCTCCCGTTTCAGCTCCAGTAACGTCTCCATCGTCGCGGAAATCGCACTTGTCGCATCCTGACAGTGAACCAGATACAGGTCAATATAATCTGTACCAAGACGCTTTAAACTCACCTCCAGCTCAGCGCGAATCGACTCCGGACGCAAGTACCGATACAGAATCCGATCATAATTCTTCTCATCCCCCAGTCCGCCACCGGATGAATATACATGCACTTCCCCCTCCCCGGCAGGTTTAGGCGTTTTTTCCCACCAGATACCGCACTTCGTTGCCAACACGACGGAATCACGTCGACCGGCAATCGCTTTCCCGACGACCTCCTCCGAGTGCCCGAAACCGTAAAGAGGAGCCGTATCAATCAAGTTAATCCCACCGTCTACCGCTGCCTGAATCGCCCGAACCGATGCGTTATCTTCCGCACCACCCCACATCCAGCCACCGATTCCCCACGTGCCAAGACCCACGACCGACGCGGTTATGCCACTTTTACCGAGCGTCACTTTCTGCATACTATTTCCTTTCTTAAAACCACTTTTAAAGCCTCCACTTTTAGGGAAGGTACCGCGACAGCGGGGGAGGGGGGCAGATCAGCCTTCCCTAAAAGAGGAGGCTGGGAGGTTCTCATATTATTTCTGAACAAAAACCGTACAGCCTTTCTTATTCGCGGAGAGGATATCCTGCTTTCCGTCACCGTTTAGGTCACCAACGGTTATCTGCGTACCGACGCCTGAGTTATCGTCTATTAAGTACGGTTTATAGACCGTCTTGCCATTTTCAAGACAATTTTCATACCAGTACAAAACCGCCGGCTGATCCGCCTCTTTATCACCGTTCGGACCGTGCGCCCACCAGCGTTTTCCCGTAACGAAATCGATACGACCGTCACCGTTTATATCCGCATAATCGAGCGCGTGCATCTGCGTATAACGAAACTCCCCCTCCGCGAAAGTCGGCTCAATCGGCAAAATTTCCGTCTTCATAAACGTTACATTTCCGTCTGCGTCCTTCGTAGCTTTCCACCAGAGAAGCCCATAAAGGTGCGCATCCCATGCCGTCACTACGTCGTTCAGGCCATCTCCGTCCACGTCATAAACACACATCGTCGACCCACGATTCGCGAACGAGAACGGATGAAACTCCCACACACCTGCAAAATTCGGAGCATCTTTTCCTGGATTCTCATACCACCCCTGAGACTCAATCACGTCGCACCGGCCGTCCGAGTTCACGTCACCAGCACCAATTCCGTGATAATACTGTCGATACTTCTCGTTCTTCTCCGAAACCGCATGCCATTTCCATTCCGTCTCACTGCTCGGGTCATAACTCGCGAAACCGATATAATCGTTCCGGTTAAAGACTAAATCCTTCTGACCATCTCCGTCCACATCCACATACACCTGCGATTCGTTCCCAATCTCCTTCGAGATGAAAAACCTCTTCCATTCCCCTCCCTCTTTTCCGGGGTTCTTCCACCAGTAACCGTCCGTACCCGGCCACGGAACCTGAATAATGTCCGCGTATCCGTCCCTGTCAAAATCGTCCGTGAAACAGAGAAACTGGTCGGAATACCCTTCCGGTTTAAACTCCTTCACTTCCCGATATGCCTCCTTTTTCTGGAAATCCGGCCCGTAGAAAATGTATGGCCCGTAAGTGACGTCCAACACGCCATCCCGGTTAAAATCAGCATAAAACGCACCTTCTGCGAGAAAGTCCGTCGTGAGTGTCTTTCGCTCGAACTCGACCGCCTGCACAGTAGAACTGACCACTAAAACACTTCCAGAAACAGCGACACACGCCGTTACACACGCCATAAAACGGGCAAGGAGGGATGTTTTTTTCATGAGGGTATCCTTTTACATTAGGTGAGGGATAGTATCCAACCACACTTGAAAATCCAGTGAAGTATACTTCTTCCAACAGTCGCTTCCGTAACACGAATGCCGAAAAGGTGGAAATCTTACAATGCGTCGGACATGAAATTTCTTTTATTTTAACACACCTTCCCACGAAAATCAAGACCCCTCCCGGGTAAATTCTCAAATTTTTCAAAAATTTCACACGTTAAGGAAGAGGGGAAATGGTGAGTTCAGCCTCACCTATTAAGGGAGGTAGTGAGCAAAGTGAATCGGAGAGGGCAGGATAAAAGCCTTCAAGAAACGGAATACTCATCTTTTGGTAAAACTTCAACCCATTTATATTCTGCTTCTTCATAGTATCCGCGCCATCCCCAACAATAAGGTTTACATATTTTATATCCTATGACCATCCATATGCGAAAACCTATAACTGTCTCAAACACATTGCTTATCGGAGCCAATGCTCCCAGTGATATAGGGGGTAGTTTTGTAGGCTCAGAGTTGGAATTACCAACGATTATCTTCTTTAATGTTTTGGCGATATCAGCAAAATTGGGTTCTTCTCCTACAATGGCAATCAACGTGCCATTTAGTCCTGACGAAATACCAGTTGCAATATTAGCGCCACTTGAAATAGCAGATAATAATGTCAAATTATCAAGTAATTGCTTTTGGGCTTTACGAGAGTTTATATTATCATATGCTGTAAGATAGTCTAAAATTTCAAAATCCCAAGGTTCAGGGTGCTTATCAGGATCACATTTCGTTTTCAATCCTAGTGCATCCCAATATTTAACTGTATTATTATAAACATATCGATATAGGTTTGAGTCGTTGTCTTCAAAGCCGATGGGGTCTTGAGATAACCAGCGTCCAATGCTTGCATCATACCAGCGGTTGATGTTGTTTTGGAGGGAAGTGGAAGTGTCGAAGGGTTTGCCGGTGTAGCCGAAGAGAATGAGGTTGGAGATGGTTTGACCAGTGAAATCGGTACAGGAAACGACGTTGCCGTAAGCGTCGTAAATGATATGTGTTTGGGTAATAACTCCTGATTCTGTGGACTGGATAATGTCGCGGATGGTACCGAGATGGTCACAAAGAGACCATAGGGCGCCGTTGGAGGTTACGTCAGCGAGGAGTTTGTCTTGTTGACCAGGTGTCCAGAGGTAGTGATGGGAGATTGTAGCGTTATCAATTTGGGCAACGGTTTGGTAGTTTTCGGGAATGAAAATGGTTTTGTCGTTGCCGATAATCTTGCGAATCCAAACGTTGTTGTAGTCGTAAGTGTATTCGATGGTTTGGGTGGTTGTCCATTCTTGCGTTTCGGTATTAAATTCCTGTTGAGTGACGGAGGTGAGGCGGTTGCGGTAGTCCCATTCGTACAACTCGCGGTTGGTGGAGTTGGTTTTGGAAATGCGGTTGCCTTCAATATAAGGAAACAGGCGACACACACTCTTCCTTCCCGTGTCAAATGAAACCCTTCGGGCGGTGCGTGGGGAGCGGGTTGGTAGTAGGTAAGTGAGGGGCATAAATATGCTTTCGTGAAATATTCTTAAATGCTGAATCAAAATCTTGTCAAACTCTCCCAAAGCTCCCACACGGTGAACGTGGAAGCTGATTGTAGGTGAACCAAAGGGTGGCATAACTCCAGTCTCTTAAAAATCAATAGAAATTCGATACCACTGCTTATCAATCAGACCGTAGGTGTGCCAGTGTTGGAGACCATAGCAACATCTTTCAACTCTGATTATATTGTCGTAAATCCGTCCCACAAATTTTCCATCGGATAGAAGTCTGTACTTCTTGTCTTTTGCTTGCTGAACAATGGTTATCCAGTGCTTTCCATCAGATGAAAAAAACATCCAATTCAATCCCGAATCCAAGAACGGTCCCCATGTTTCTCCCTTGTTTGAACAGATGAAATACGTTTGCTGTCCATCATTTTCCGCTTCTCTCCGACAAAATATATTTCGTGAATCCGGCGATATTCCTACGATTCCTTCGACGTTCTCCAAGGTTGTTTTTTCATTCAGAGTGAGCAGATGGAGATGATTCCCTTCGCGAGCAACAGCCGTAAAGCAAAGGGGGGAATTGTTGGTAATGTGAAGTTCCATTTCCAGTGGAGTGTTCCACAATTCCCGGTCATCATATTCCAGAATGGAGTTGCCATCTTTGTCCTTTGCCAGTAACACCCAATGATTTCCATCGTCGGACATATCAACGATTTGGATTTCCGGGTAATCAATTTTGTCGGCGTGCCCATTTCGAATAAAATACGTCGCATATCCTCCCTCCTGCAAGGTTTGGGGGGCAATGACCTGCCAGTTCGTTCCATCCTTACTCATGGAAAAGCCGAAAAAACACCTGTAAGGTCCCATTTTCATTGTTTTACCCACACCGCGAAAACACAGAAAGTATTCTCCGTTTTTTTGGAACTCCCAGCATAAGATATCTTTTTTAGACACGTAGAACAAGCGCGAAATCTCCGTTTCTTGAGACATATCCGTTTTCTGCCAGGTCTGGTTCCGATATTCCCAAATCGCGTATCCATTTTCTTTTGACCACGCAACCAAAGCAAACGTTTGCGTGTGTGTCCCCACCACCACTTTGGTAATTGCATCCCATTTTTCCATCGGACACGAAGGCAACCCGGTAATTTTTTGAGTACCGTCCGGATTGGTTTCTATTTGAAAAAAGAATTTTCCATTATACGTTTTATAAGAACGGGAATAGCAGAATTGTTTTTCTGCAAGAAGATGATATTTGCCATCGATATACTCAACGGTGCGATTTAGGAAACCAAGAGTGGCGGCAGGTCTCTCGGTGCCATCGGACTGCAAATCGTAGCGAAGCTCATAACAGTTTAACCATGATGGAAGGAGGCTCACTCCCGATTGGGTCTCGTAGAAAAAATCCAGCCGAATTTGCTCCCCAAAAATCTTGTGAAAAGTACCCATGATCCGTTTTCCATCCTCGGAGTAGGCAAAATGAAGCAGAGAATAAGGTACCTTGGTATTTTCATTAATCCATGTACTGGAGATTCCCTTCAGATAGAAATTCTCTCCTAGAAACCGAAGCGTTCCGAACTGCCAATTTTGACCATCATCGTAATCAACATAGCTGTCGTCAAATCGCCGGAAGAGTTCATCAGGCTGGGGAAATTTTTCCACTGGGGTCTCCGTCAAGACTTGCGCAAAACTGCCACATGAAACTTGACCAAGCAGAATTGCAAATATAAAAACGCGTTTTAGAATTATATTCATGAGTCCTTTCTTTCTTCTGGTTCCAGATACTCTTGAAAATTTCACTTTATCGTCCAGTACAGGTTAACAACAATGATAAGCTCGCAAGGAGGCTTCCACAGTAAATGTTAGAGTATATGTAACCGTTGCGTAGGCCTGCGTTCTTATCGCAATATCGACTTCCTTTATTTCTTTTGTCACTATACCACCTTGTTCACGACGTATCAAAAGAAAGGTTTTATGCCTCTGTTCAGTCCATGATTTTTTTTGTGTTATTGAAGCTGGTTGATTGCGATTGGTATTTTGGTTCAGATAATGAATTTTCTTCTGCCCACAATCTGCTTTGAAAACATTTTTTGCACTTTCAACGGTTCCATTATATTGTTTATTGGACAGTTTTCTAATGTCGTCGAATGACCATAAATTGGCATCATCTTGATATATGGCTATAGTAGTTTTAAGTCCCATTATACCGCCAAGATTAAGTGTGGCCTTTCCTGTGACTACACCTTCACCTTTGATTTTACGTGTAATACCAAACTGTTTACTACAAGTAGGGCAATACAGAGGAGAAAGCTTTTGGTCTATTTTTTCTATTGCTTTATCGAGTTGTTCTTTTATCGATTCATGTCCATAGGTATCAAAGAACAAAAGAACTTGATTATCCACATACCGATACAAATTCGTGTCATTTCCTTCAAAGCCAATCGGGTCGGTGGAGAGCCAGCGACCAGTGGTGGAGTCGTACCAGCGGTTGATGTTGTTTTGGAGGGAAGTGGAAGTGTCGAACGCTTTGCCGGTGTAGGCGAAGAGAATGGGGTTCTCGATTGGCTGACCAGTGGAATCGGTGCAGGAAACGACGTTGCCGTAGGCGTCATAAATAATATGCGCTTGGGTAATAACTCCTGATTCCGTGGACTGGATAATGTCGCGGATGGTACCGAGGTGGTCGGTTAATGTCCACAAAACATTATCTGCGGTAACGTCGGCGAGGAGTTTATCTTGGGTGTTTGGTGTCCAGAGGTAGTGGTGGGTGACGGCTGGAGCGTTGGCGTCGGTCAGGTTGGCGTCGTCAAGCTGAACCGTTGTCTGGTAGTTTTCGGGAATGAAGATGGTTTTACTGTCGGCGGTGCCGTCGCCATTAGAATCGAGGGTTTTACGAATCCAGACGTTGTTGTAGTCGTAGGTGTATTCGATGGTTTGAGTGGTTTCCCACGCGCCAGTTTCCGCGTTATAGGTTTGCTGAGTGACGGAAGTCAGGCGGTTGCGGTAGTCCCATTCGTACAACTCGCGGTTGGTGGAGTTGGTTTTGGAAATACGGTTGCCTTCGTCGTCGTAGGTGTAAGTATAATTGCCGTCACTAGTTAGTTCGTTGTTGGTGGAGGTTGTGTAAGTGGAACCGTTGGCGGTGAGGCGGTTGCCGTTGGAGTCGTAAGTGTACGATTCGTCGGTGATTTCCGCGTTCGAGTAATCTGCGGAGATTAATTGACCGAGGAAGTCGTAATCGTAGGACGTGGAGCCGTCGAGGGAGTTGAGGTATTCGACGATGTTGTTCGTGGAATCGTATGTGTATGAATGTTTTACGATTTGTGTACCACTGGAATTGTTATGCGTGATGGACGTGACGGCATTGTTCGCATTGTATTCGTAAATGCTGTTTGCAACGGCGGTTGCGATGTCGTCGGCACCTACTTCGTAACGTCTGACGGAAGTTAATAATCCGTTCGCATTATAGTCGAATTCGGCGAAGATTTCGTCGATGGCGGAGCCAGTTTGTTTGATTTTTGTCGCATTGCCTAGAAAATCATAAGTTGCTTGATTTACGCGGGTTTGCGTTGAATTTAACGTCAACGAAGATTCCGTCTGCCGACCGACCGCGTCGTAAGCGTAATTGAATACGGCGGTCTGTGCGTCAAAATTGAATGTTGTCGTGACGTTTTGATTTAGGTTGTTATATGTGTACGAATACGAATGCTCGCCGTCCGAGACCGTCAGAAGGTTGCCGACCGCGTCGTAGGCGTAGGCGAAGGTTTTCAAGACCGCGTCGCTTTCGCCAAGCCATTTTTCCGAGGTCAAACGCCCCATCGCGTCGTAATTGTAGGTCGTAACGCGCTCATTGCGGTCGGTTTTTTGCGTCAGTCGACCAAGCGCGTCGTAGGCGTAATAACGAGCGTCCAGATTTTCGTTTGTTTCAGAAAGAACAAGCCCGCGATAATCATAAGTGTACGACGTCGTATTGCCCACCGCGTCGGTCACGGAGGTCAGCCGACCGAGAGCGTCGTAGGTATAAACGGTCGTGGAAACGGAAATTTCAGGCGGAACGACAAGGTCCGACGCGGATTCGTTGTAAAGCGTCGCGACTTGTCCGGCGGTCAGCGAAGCGTTCCAGATGGAAACGTCGCGAATTTCGCCGTCGAAAAAGCGGGAATTACCGAGATTCGAGCCGATATGCCAGTTCGCGTTGACCGCGATGCAACCCTCAACGTCCGTTTGGCTTGCGAAAAGCTCGCCGTTACGGTACAAATTCCACTTTGCGCCGTCGTAAGTCCCCGCCAAATGCACCCACGCGCCGACGTCCTCGGCAGGAATCGCGACGGAGACGAGATGGTTATTCGAGGAACTAATCCAACAGCCGAACTGGTAAGAATTGCCGTTCAAACGGAGATAAACCTCGCGATTTCCGTCAAATCCGTGCCCCAGAATGGTTCTCATGCCGCCCGTCGCGTCGATTTTCACCCACGCCGAAACCGCGATTTCGCCCTCAAAATTGAGCGAAGCGTCGTTGCCAAGATTGACGGTATCGCTCACGCCGTCAAAATCCTGTCCGTCGGGAAGCCAAGAATTGACCGGCTCCGGGAGAATCGGCTTGTCGTACTGACGCGTTTCCAGAAGGTTGCCGACCGCGTCGTAAATGTTTTGAGTAATCGTTCCCCGCGCGTCCGTCGTCGTCTGAAGCCGACCGAGGGAATCGTAGGCGTAGGAAGTTACGTTATTCAGCGCGTCCGTCGCCGTCAAAACGCGATTCATATTATCGTACGTATAACTCGTCGCGTTGCCCAATGCGTCCGTTTGGGTCAACAAATTGCCGACCGCGTCGTAAATGGCGGTGGTCGTTATCGTTTCCGTTGCGGAAGATTCGTCGTAAATTCTCGTCGTTGTCGTCTGACCATTATAATTGTAGGTATAAGCGGTCGTCACGCCCAACGGGTCGGTCTGGGAGAGTAGCTGACCAGCGGCGTTGTAGTCGTAAAGGTACGCGCTTCCGTCCGCTTGAGTGATGGCGGAGACGTTGCCGAAGCCGTCGTAAGTGTAGGCGGTTACGCGGTTTAAAGCGTCTGCGACCGAGAGTAATT
>JAUNAI010000410.1 GCA_030527705.1 Planctomycetia bacterium
AAAAAGTTTTTGAAAGAGGGGTCTGGGGAGAAAACAATTTTCAAAATGTTTTCTCCCCACAGGCGTAATCACATTCCGGTTAGCAACTTTCTCCCAAAGAGTGAAAACTTGCGTTCATGTTTAGCAGGAGACCGAATCATGTACTACATTCGTACATGCTTAACGACGAAATACGCCTGTTTTTCCGGACGAGCGCGTCGCGCGGAATTTTGGACATTCTGGTTTTTTGTGCAACTCGTAAATTTTCTGTTTATGCTCTCTATTCTTGGAATGAACCTTTTTTATACCGGACATATTTTTCTGGACTTTCAGAAATTGCCGTCCAGCGCGATTATTTTGTTTCTCGTTGGGCAGCTATTTTCCGTTGTAGTCCTAATTCCGTTTTTTGCCGTCCTAATTCGGCGACTTCACGACATGAACCGTTCCGGGTGGAATATGCTCTTAAGCTGTATCCCCGTCGTCGGTCTGATAATCCTTCTGATTTTTTTATGTACCGACACCGCACGCGAAGCGAACCGCTACGGAGAATCGCCGAAATATCCGTCGGAGGAATGAAGGTAACCCACAAGATTAAATAATAGGAGAAAATGGCACTTTGGCTGGCGGTTTAGATGATACTTTAGAAGAAAATGACACTTTGGAAGGCGTTTTCGTTGGCACTTTGGACGAAAATGATACTTTAGATGATATTTTGGCAGATAAAATATTAGAAGTAATTCAGGAAAATCCGGGTAAAACGCAGGCGGAAATTGCGCAGTGTATTAATACCTCCGTGAGAACCGTTAAACGCTTGATGAAACGCCTTACGGAACGCGAAATCGTTGTGCGTGTGGGTAGAAAACGGTTTGGGAAGTGGGAAATTCGGAGGTAAATTTTATTATGTTACCACTTGCGCTTGACATCGGAAATACTCGCTGTAAATTCAGTGACGGGGAACGGGTGGCGGTCGTGTCACATCAGGAGAATGGGTTTCTAGGACAATTTCCTGACGCGCTTGAGATGTTTCCCGGGCATGACAAGCCGTGCGAGTGGTGGATTGCGAGCGTGAATCGTCCTGTTTTGCGGAAAGTACGTGAGTGGGTCGAGAAAAATCGTCCGCAAGACGTCGTTCGGGTCTTGACTTTTGAGAATATTCCGATTAAAATAGAGGTTGATTTTCCTGAAAAAGTCGGCGTCGACCGGCTTCTTGCGGCTGTGACGGCTAACGAAATCCGTGACCCCTTCCGTCCCGCAATCGTCGTGGATTTAGGAACGGCGGTAAAGGTCGATCTCGTCGACGAAAACGGCATTTTCCGTGGCGGAGCCATCGCGCCGGGTCTGAGAATGAGCGCAATCGCTATGGAGCAACAGACGGACGCGCTACCGCAACTTGACGTGGAGTCAATGTTGAAGACGATGAACGCACGGGAAATTTCCTCGGTCGGAACCAACACACTCGCAGCGATTCAGGCGGGTCTGTTTTGGGGAACGGTTGGCACAATTCGGGAATTGGTGACTCAGACCGCGAAACAACTCACGGTTCCGCCAGAGATTTTCCTCACCGGTGGCGGAGCGCGGACAGTCTGTGACGGTCTAGGCGACGGATTTTTCTACGTCGATGAAATGGTAATGAAAGGAATCCGGACCACGATCCGGCATACGCTATGAAACTTTCCGTAACTCTGCGACACGCGCCAGTTTCTGACGCGGATTTCGAGACGCTCACACGCTCTTTCACGCGGATTCACCCCGGCTACTTTCCCCAGTGGTCCGCCATCACCGCCGTCGGCATGAAACAGAAAATGTACACGCTCGAAGCACGCTGGATACTGGAAAATGAAGGAGAAAACGGAACTGAAACGTTAGAAAAAAACGGGGAAAATCACACTTCCGGAGAACTCGCCGGCGTGTTGCCGTTAATCTGGATGCGGAGTCCGATTTTCGGGAAACACCTGATTAGCGTACCGTATGTGAATGTCGGTGGGTGCGTGATTCCGGACGGTGAAAAACGGGACGAAATCGAGTCGGCTCTCGTCACCGAAGCGGTAAAACTCGCGGATTCTCTGGACGTGAAGTATCTTGAATTACGGAATGTTCGGGAAATAACGCATCCTCAGCTGAATTTTGAACGGCGTGGGAAGGTTCTGATGGAGCTGGAACTGCCGGAGAATACCAACGAGTTGTGGAAGGCGGTCGGTCCGAAGGTCAGAAATCAGATTCGGAAGGGTGAAAAAGCGGGGCTGCGCGCGGAATGGGGCGGACGCGAGTTGTTGCCTGAATTTTATGCAGTTTTCGCGGAAACCATGCGGAACGTCGGCACGCCGGTTTACTCACGGAGGCTTTTTGAGAAAATTTTTGAAAAACTCGAAAATCATGCGGAAATCTGTCTTGTGAAAACGTCGGAAAATCGGTTGGCGTCGGCGGCGATTCTCGTTCACGGTCGGGAAATTACGGAAGTTCCTAGTGCCGGGACACTGCGTTGGGCGAATGTTCATTGCGCAAATATGTTTCTGTATTGGAATCTTTTGAGGCACAGTCTGGAAGTGCGACACGCGCGGATTTTCGATTTTGGGCGTAGCTCGATTGGTTGTGGAACGTGGCATTTCAAGAAACAGTGGGGCGCGAAAGAGGTTCCGGTCGTGTGGAAATATTACGTTCGGGAAGGCTCGATGGACGATGTTCGGCCGGAAAACGCGACGTATGGACTGGCAATTCGGATCTGGAAACGGTTACCAGTATGGTTTACGCGTTTGATCGGTCCGTGGATTGTGCGTGGAATTCCATGAAAATGAAATAGAAACTCAGGCTTTTGGGTGAAAATAGGATTTGCGTACTCTTTCCAAATTTTATAAAATTGCTGTTATAGAGAAAATTTCTTGGTGTAAAGATACGCAATTCACGCAAATTTTTCCAGTTTAAAATGTTCAATTCAGTGAATG
>JAUNAI010000070.1 GCA_030527705.1 Planctomycetia bacterium
CTCTAAAAATCGCAGTTTTTTGAAAAAATCCGAAAAATATCGCTCTGGGTACTGGAATTTCTGTGGAATTGTGTTATAATACAGTAACTTGTTATTATATTGTCAAGTCAGGCGGTGTTGGCAGTTCCCCTCTCGGGTAACTGGCCGCTTTTCGGAAGTTCAACCATCAGGTGCTTTCATGACGAAAAACATTACTAGTGAAAAAATCCTCGTTCTCGATTTCGGATCGCAGTACGCACAGCTTATCGCGCGTCGTGTCCGTGAGCAGAACGTTTACTGTGAAATCGTACGGCATAATATCTCTGCGGAGCGCGTCCGTGAGATTCAGCCAATGGGCATTATTCTTTCTGGCGGTCCGTCGAGCGTTTATGAAGAGGGTGCGCCACAGTGCGACTCCGGCATTTTTCATCTCGGAATCCCGGTTCTCGGTATCTGTTATGGCATTCATCAGATGACGCACCATCTCGGTGGGAAAGTTATCGGCGTTCCGACGCGGGAATATGGTCACTCGGTTATGTCGGTGGCGAAAGCGTCGCCGTTGTGGGAAAATGTCTCGGAAAATACGACCGTCTGGATGAGTCACGGAGATCAGATTGGTGAGTTGCCGGAGGGTTTTGAGGTGCTGGGAAAAACCGACACGTGTGACTGCGCGGCGATTGGGCACCAGACGCTTCCGCTTTTCGGCTTGCAGTTCCACCCGGAAGTGACGCACTCGGTCGAGGGTGAACAGATTCTGAAAAATTTCCTGCTGAATGTCTGTGGCTGTCACGGAACGTGGCGGTTGGAGGATTTTGAGCGGATTACGATTGAGAAAATGCGCGAGACCATCGGTGATAACCGGGTTATATGCGGACTTTCCGGTGGTGTGGATTCCTCGGTTGTCGCGGCGTTACTGTATAAGGCGATTGGCGATAAATTGTCATGTATCCTCGTCGATAACGGTTTATTGCGTAAAAATGAAGCGAGTGGCGTGATTGAGCTGTTTACGGAGCATTTCCACACGGACCTTCATGTCGTGAACGCGCAGGAGCTGTTCCTCTCACAGTTAGCAGGAATTACGGAACCGCAGGAGAAACGGCGACGAATTGGGAAGGCGTTTATCGACTGTTTTGCGAGTGAGGCGAAAAAAATTGAAAACGCGAAATTCCTCGCGCAAGGGACGTTGTATCCCGACGTGATTGAAAGTGGTGGAGCACCAGACGGACCGGCTGCGACGATTAAACTGCATCATAATGTGGGTGGTTTGCCGAAAGATTTGAAATTTGAGTTGGTCGAGCCACTGCGTGACCTATTTAAGGATGAAGTTCGGCGGTTAGGTCTCCAGTTGGGACTGCCGGAATCGATGGTCTGGCGGCATCCGTTCCCGGGACCGGGGCTGGCGGTTCGGTGTCTGGGTGAGGTAACGGAGGAAAAACTCTCTGTGTTGCGCGAGGCGGACGCGATTGTGTTGGAAGAGCTGAATAATGCTGACCTGTACCGGAAAACGTCGCAGACTTTCGCGGTTCTCCTCCCGGTTCAGAGTGTTGGTGTAATGGGTGACGCGCGAACGTACGAAAATGCGTTGGCAATTCGCTCGGTCGATACGAATGACTTCATGACGGCGGACTGGAGTCGGCTTCCGTATGACGTTTTAGCACGCATGTCAACGCGAATCATTAACGAAATTAAAGGAATTAACCGCGTGGTTTATGACATCAGTAGTAAACCGCCGGCGACGATTGAGTGGGAATAAACCGAAAAAGGCGTGGGAACTGATTGATTTCTCACGCCTTTTTTCTTTTAGAGGGAGAATGAGAGGGGGTAATGTAAAAGTTTTTAATGGGTTCTACAGATTCTGCTAGAAAATTCAGGGAAGGACGTTCCTTCTGAGATCGCTTCTGAAACGCAAAACGGTTGTAAAGTAAAATTTTGTAGTGTATCAGATATAAAATAGTGATAAATTAAAAAATATTTTCTCCTCCCACCCTTGTAATTTTTTCACATCGGGGTAAAATAAATGAGTAGTCGCAGTTTCTTTCATAATTGCGAGACCTCCCACTTTCAGAGAGGTTTTAATCCCACCTTAAATGATGAAAATCATCAGGAGAAATGTATGATAAAACGATTTTGTCCCTTAATTCTTGGGCTTTTCGCTCTCGTGGCGGTCGGGCTCGGAGGCATGACGGAAAAAAATGTAAAAGCGGCAGAAAATTCTGCAAGTACAGAGGCTGTGAGCATGAAAACTCCGGTCGGCGTGCAGAAATTCGACCTTTCAGACCCTGGCTGGAAGTTGTCTGAAGGGAAAGGAAAACTTCTGAAAAGCACGGACGGTGTGACTGGGGCGGTTCTGGAAATTAGCGGAAACGGGAAAATGTCGAATGCGTGGCGTCTCGAGAATGTTTCTGTTTTACCTGGCCGAACGGCGATTTTACGTTTTAAAGTCCGACGTACGAAAGGAACTGGTGGCGCAATGACTGGTCTGTCTTGCGCTAATTTCGACGTTCAGGTCAGCACGGAGTGGAAAACGGTTTCACTCGTGGCAATGATTCCGAAATCGATGGAGAAGGTCGGCTTGAAACTCGGTCAGTGGATGATTGACGGAACACTTCAATTCGCGGAGGTTGAGCTTCTTTACGCGATTTCTACGTTCTCGGATAACGGACTGGCGGACGATGAGATAATAACCGAGGAGGACGGGATTCACACGTATCATTACGCCTCGAAACTCGGTGGCGTGCAGGGCAACTACAGCCGGGCGTTTCTCGACGCAGAAGGATGGTTTAATACGAATCGTTGGTGTCTCGGAACGAAAAGTTTTGTGCTTTTCCGTTTTGACGCAGCGAATGTCGCGAAATACTGTGCGAATCCGGAAAAACCACGATTTTACGGTGGTGAACTGAAATTTAACGTTGGTTACCACGTGCGCGGAACGCTGATTGCGAAAACCTCCACGGACGGTGAAAACTGGACGACGGTCGCCATGCAAGATGCTGTCGGTACTGCGTCGGGGAAAATCTCGCTTCCGAAAGATGGCGCAGAGAGTGTCTGGGTCCGTTTTGAAGGGGGTGACGCGACGAATCTTCAGCTTTATTCCTATAGGTTAGACGCTCTGTTGGCTCCGAAAAATGCGGATGCGGCTACGAAAGATGAAGGGAATGCCCCAATCGGGACGCAGAAAGCGGGAGTTTATGGTCATACGCGCTTCTGGGAGTTGCTGAACGGTGACGAGATTACGGCAGAAAACCTCCCGAAAGATGCCGACTTGCCGAAAACGTTGCCGGGGAATCAGACGTTCGAGAAAACGATTCTCTGGACGGATGCGGACGGGAAAGCACGTTCCACGGATGTACGCTGTACGTATTATGTCGCAGATTTCTACCGTGAAGATTTCGGCGTAAGTTTCGTCGGTCCATGGGAGAAAGACCTGACACTCTGGGGCTGTGAATCGACGTGGAAGGTGACGAAAACGCGGTCTGTCCCGGAAAAGAAAGCGGGAAGTGAAGCTGGAAATAAGACGGAAAACGGACTGAAAATCTCGGCGGCGAGAAACGATTATGAATCGTGTCAGTTGGTTCTGAATCCGAAACGGAAACTTGTCCTACAAGATGTGAAGGTTTCTACCCTGAAAAACGCGGATGGAGTGGAAATAAACGCGGAAAATGTTGAGTGTCGGCAGGTGTACTATCATTTCGTAGAACACCCGACGGACCGGACTGCTGTATGTGACTGGTACCCCGACGCGCTTCCGCCGGCGACGTTCCCGATGACGCTAAATGCTGATGAAAACGCTCCGTTATGGTTTACCGTTTACGTCCCGACTGGAACCCCTGCGGGAGATTATACGGCAGAAATCACGCTCTCTTTTAAAGAGGAGGCATTAACCGCCACTCTCCCGCTTCAGGTTCATGTGTGGGATTTCGACTTACCGCAACGGAATCACTGTGCGACGGCATATGGTTTCTCGCACGGAACGGCGGCTCGGTATCACGGTGTACGAGGTGATGAAAATATGCGGAAACTGCTGGATATTTACTTCACGTTCCTCGGAAAATACCGAATCAGCCCTTATACGCCGATGGCGATGGATGGAATTCAGTATGAATTTGTTGTGGATAAAGAAAATCCAGAAAAGTCGCACGCGATTGTCGATTTTAGTCGTTTTGACGTCGCGATTGAGCGAGCGATTGAGAAGTACGGTTTCACTCATTTCCGCCTCTGGGTTCCCGGTATGGGGGGTGGAACGTTCCACGCTCGTGATGAGCCGTCCATTAAGGGTTTTGGTGAAGATACCGTTGAGTATCACGCGATGTACTCCTCCGCGTTGCGTCAGGTTGAATCCCATCTGCGTGAAAAAGGGTGGTTGGATATGGCGTACGTTTACTGGTTCGATGAACCGGACGTGAAGGATTTTGAGTTCGTGAAGAACGGAATGGAGAAAATCAAGAAGTACGCTCCGGGAATCCGTACCATGCTGACCGAGGAACCGTCCACGCGGGTGATTGAGGAGAATCAGCTTGGGAAAATTGACATCTGGTGCCCTGTCACACCGAATTTTGACGCAGAGATTGCGGAAAAATGCCGAGAAAAGGGTGAAGAGTTCTGGTGGTATGTCTGTTGCTGGCCGCACGCTCCTTACTGCACGGAATTTATTGACCACAGCGCGGTAGAGTTACGCACGTGGCTCTGGCAGTCGTGGAAGTATGACGTAACCGGGACGCTGATTTGGGCGTCGAACTACTGGACTTCCGACGCGGCTTACCCTCAAGAGGCACAGAATCCGTATGAAGACCCGATGTCCTATGTCAGTGGTTACAGCACGCCCGCTGGTGCCCGACTTTTCTGGGGAAACGGTGACGGTCGATTATATTATCCGCCACTTTCGTGTGCCACGCCGAATAAGAATTTTGACGCGCCGAATTTTGAAGAGCCAGTTCCGAGTATCCGTTTCGAGATGCTCCGCGAGGGGATTGAGGATTATGAAATGCTCTACCTTCTCAGTGAAAAGCTGAAGGCTGCCGAGATTTCACCTGAAAAACGCGCGGAATATGAGGCGTTGCTGACGGTTCCGGAAGAGATAACGACATCGATGACAGAATTTAGTACGTCGCCAATGCCGATTTATGAGCGTCGTGAGAAAGTCGCGGAAGCGATTGAGAAACTGAAGTAAACAAGAAACACCCAAGAAGCAAGTGTTCGTAGAATGCAATTAAACGTTTTTTGGGAAATTTTTAATCCCGAGGTGACCTGAAATTTCGCTTCGCCGTCGTTAAGCGTTGCGAAATGGCTTGCGACAGGTCGCCCAGCGGAATTCGGTAATTTAACCGTTTTAGTGGGTCTAGGAGAAAGTTATTCTACAAAAATGGTTTCTTCTACGGGGTTATGATATAACGGAGAGCAGTTCATCCTGAAGGGTAGATTCTTGTGTAAAGTGTTTACCCTTGTGAAACATGAACATTCATGAGGAGGGAAGCATTTTTACAAAATCGCTTCTCCCTCACACTCCCCCTTCAAAAAAACTTTTAATTGTGACTGTGTCGCAGGTATTTAATTAATATTTACGTTAAAATGGCCATTTCATCGAAATTTCTTAAGTTTTATCGTTCTTACGGATTATTTTTCTCGATTGCGGTAGGGTGTTGCTCACCGTTTTTGCATGTGATTTCGGAACGGTGTTTCGCGTATTTTCTGATGCCGATGCTATTTTTCGTATTCGTACGGATTCAGGCGCCGTTTCATGCGGTTCGGTGGAGTCACGTGCTCTTTTTACTCTGGAATTTTCTCTTTCCGTGCGGCGTTTTCGTTTTTCTTCGGTTTCTGGGGTTCTCAATTGATTTTGCCATGGCAGGTTTTATGGCGGCGGTAACTCCGACGGGGACGGCTGCACCTGTCGTGATGACATTTTTGCGCGGAAATATGGAGTATGTTGTGATGGCGTTTCTGCTCTCGACTCTCGTTTTCACGTTCGCGATTCCGTTTATGTTTCCGTTTTTTTATGGAGTACCGACTCCGGGACTGTCGATGATTATCTTGAAAAAGGTGGCAGGTGTCGTCCTGTTGCCGATGATGTTGGCGATTTTTTGCCGTCTGCGTTATCCCAAGTCACAGGAATGGGGAGCGAAAGCGCAGGATTTTTCTTTCATGATGTGGCAGATTCTGATTATTCTGATTTGTGCGCAGATGTCGCATAGTGTTCTGGAAAATCGGGTAGTGTTACATGCGATTCCGCAGGTTTTTCTCATTTCCGTGTCGGTCTGTTTCCTGAATTTCGCGTCGGGGCGACTTCTTGGAGGAAAAACTTACTCGCGTGAGTGTAGTCAGGCACTAGGGCAAAAAAATTGCTCGCTGACGATTCTCGTCGCTATCATGTACGCGAATCCGATTGTCGCGCTCGGTCCGTCTCTGTACATTATGTGCCATAATACGTGGAACGCAATTCAGATTGCACATGAACAGAAAGCAAGAAAACAAGACTAAAACATAAGAGGATACCAAAATATATAAAATTGATGAAATTTTGTCACTTTTCCTTCTAAATTCGGGAAAAAATAGAAATCAGTCTTGTCAGAGGTGAAGTTTTTTGGTATTCTGTGGAAATCTGTTACACGTTTTAGAGGTTCATTTTTACGCATTTCCAGAAGCGCGCGAAAGATGTTGAGAAGGCATTTTCCGATTCCTAAAATCCTGCCGAACGGTGTGATTTCACGCATGGCGTTTCCGCCGGAGGGGATTTTCTGTGTACTTAGTGTCGGGAAAATGCTAGAATCCGTTAGAAATAAGCAGGAATCCTGCGGGAAAATGCTGGAATCTGTCAGAAATGAGCGAGAGACCGTTAAGAATAAGGAGGAATCCTGCGGAAAAGTACAGGAATTTGTCGGAAATGAGCAGGAATCTTGCGGGAAACGTGTTCCTTCATACACACAGTGTCTGGATCTACGGAAATTCGTCAGAATGGGGAGTATTTCGTGTGTACTGTCTCTGGAATTGGACGAAAAATGTCGGAAGACGTGGTATTTTGCGCGTCGATTTTCCGTGCTCAGTCTGTTTTGCATGCTGATTTTTCTCGTTGGGTGTAATTCTTCACGTTTAACGCGATCACGATTACCATCTCCATGGAAAATGGCGCATTTCCCGCGATATTCTGCGACTTTCGATTTTTACTCGGAGCCGACGCAAGTTCTGTTAAGGACGCTGAGTCTAGATAAAAAAGTAAATAAGAATCCGAAACGCGTTCTAGAGACACTTAATGAAGCGTTTCAGGAATCTCCACGACTTGACCTTCTCGGCATGATGGCTGAGGTGTCCTTTATGGAGGGGAAACGGCAAGTTAAAAGTCGCCGTTTTCCAGAACTTGCGCAACGAAATGCGGCGGAATGGCACCTGCGTGCCGCACGGTATTCTTATGAGTATCTTTTTCACGCACAGTGGGAAGGCGTGCGGAATCCGTATGAGCCATTATTTCAGCGTGTCAGTCGAATTTATAATGAAAGTTCAGAGCAGATTCTCCGCCTGGCTGGGTATGAGGATGATGAAATCAGTTTCGAGAAAAATGGTTCCATCATCATTGACTTACCGGACGCTCCACGGGCGATTCCGTTAAGAATGCGTAGCGTGGAATGGTGTATCGCAGACTTTACGTACTTCCGTTTCGCCTCGGATTTCGAGGTTACTGGCCTGCGGAATCGATACAGACGTTACGGTCTAGGCGTTCCACTCGTAGCGCGGTGTCGGAGTATCCACCAGAAACCGACACGGTACCGATACTGCCTTCAGGAACTCTGTGTCCCAATGACGGCTTTTTTACGTTTCAGTGAAGAGGGCGTTCCGGAGATGGAAATTATTGACACGATGGAGTGTAATGTCGCAGAAGTCGGAAATATACGCGTTCCACTCGAGATCGACTACACGACGCCGTTAGCGTATAGTTTCGAGTTAACACTGGAAAAAAACGCGCTAGATGGAGCGACGCTCGGTCTATTAAGCCCCGATGCACTCCTGAAAGAAACGGAAGATGGAACACGCCAGCTCAAGGGAATTTACATGCCACAGGCGTATGACGCGGAAAAAATCCCCGTCGTGATGATTCATGGACTCTGGTCGTCGGCAATGACGTGGATGGAAATGTATAACACGCTGAATAATCTGCCGATATTACGGGAAAAGTATCAATTCTGGTTTTATTTTTACCCGAATGGGCAACCATTCTGGGTTTCAGCGGCACAATTACGGGATGACCTGAACGCACTGCGTCATGAGTTGGACCCGACACGGGAAAACGCACACATGGACCAGATGGTTCTCGTTGGTCACAGTATGGGTGGGCTGGTCGCGCTATTGCAGACAATTGATTCCCAAGAACGGTTCTGGAATCTGATAACCGCAACACCCGTGGAACAGTTACCCGGCACACCTGAGTCGAATCAGGAAGTCGCACGCTGGTTCCATACAGTCCCGAATCCGTCGGTGAATTGTGTTATTACGCTCGGTACACCATTTAAAGGGAGTGGCTACGCGAATAAAACGACACGTGGACTGACTGGAATCATGGGAAAAAAGGCGACGCTCGTGGAAACGAATCTGGATAAATTCCGCGAGGAAAATCAGAAGTTTATTCAGAATGAACAGCTACTTGATTTTTACACTGCGTTGGACTCGTTACAGAAAGATTCCATATTCTGGTCTGCCTTACTGGAATCGACACCGGCACCGTGGGTAACATACTATAACGTCGTTGCGCACCTGAAGGCGGACGATGCGGGTTCTCACTCCGACGGTGTAGTCTCCGTAGAGAGCGCCACTCTTCCGTGGGCAACTCAAGAATATAATGTGACCGCCCTACATCGGGAAATCACGAATAATGCGGAAGCGATTCTCTCCGTCGCACGGATTCTGGCGGAGCGTCTGGAAAATAATTCTAAAAATGAACATAACCCATAATGATAAAACGTGCAAGCGTCGGTGAGCCCGTGATGGTGAAACGAGGTTCCTAAAATTAGGGAATGGTGAAATCACCAGCCGTGTGGAGCATGAAATATTTAAAACCATAACCATTGGAGACTCATGACCGCAAGCGTCTCGGTACATTAACCAATTTAAACGCTCGTTTCACTCGCTTCTTTACGGACTTTCATATTCTCAAGTCACTACACTTTTACGGGCTCTTAACGATTCAGGGGTTCTTAACGGTTATGAATCCCTTTTAACGCCCACACTGTCACCTTTCCGGTTTCCGCCCCGTCTCCACGCAGTTCAATAGCCGGAATTTTCTCGCCACCGTCATGACGAGAGTAGGTCTTATACGCCTCACCGTTATTCGCACAGATTTCGTACATCGGACGGTCAATCCACACACAGAACATGATTTTTCCATCTTTTGGCCGAATTACCATCTCATCCAGCTTCTTTTCCGCCGCATTCCAGCGAATCGAATTCCGCCCGAAAACCAACTCCGCGTCCTTATCCGCATCAAGAGTTACGCATAATTCATAAAGCTGACCGTCGCCGAAACTATTTCCACTCCCATTCCCATCCGCATCACCGTTATTACTGAGTACGAGTTTTTCGGTAAATTCACGTTTTTCTCCGCGTAAGACGTTCATTTCTGGGACAGGTTTCGCGAAAAGTCGGATTCCATCTGGTGTCGTGCGTAGCGTTAGGTCGAGCGGGAGCGTGAACGTCTGATTAAACGGTTGACGGGCCTCGAACGGGATACCAATCTGTGCCCAGCCGATCTGAATCAGGCGTCCCGGTGTGTTATTAAAGCAGAGCGACGCATAAAACTGACCATAATGAAGTCGGTGTTTTCCCTCATGTTCTGGAATGAAAGTCTTTCCGTCGAATTTTCCGATGACATACTGAGCATCTGCCGCCCAGAGCACCCACCGAGTGTTATTCGGGTCACCATCCACGGGCAATTCATACATGTTCGGGCATTCAAAAAATCCGTCAATTTCCCCGGTCCGTTCCCAATTTTTACGGTCTTTACTCTGATAAAACGCAATCTGTCGGCGACCGTCTTTTTCATCATAAACCGGCATCACCCACGTTTTTTCCTCCGGGAACCAGATTAGTTGTGGGTCACGTCCATGGTGACGTACTAGAACGGAGTCATACTTCCACGTCCGTCCTTGATCTGTACTAATCGCCAGTGCTTCACCGACGCCCGTATCTGTGAAAGCCGCGAGAAGTGGGCGATTCGCCTCATTTTCTGGACTCATCTCAACATCCCACGCCGGGGAAGTCGTTCCAGAGAAGCAGTTTCGGACGGCCATGGATGGGTCTCTTTTTTCAGGTGGGAGGTCGTCGCCGAAAGGACGTAGAGCCAGCGGTAATTCCGTCCAGTGAACCAGATCACGCGTGACAGCGTGTCCCCAGAACATATTTCCCCACGGTAACCCCATCGGATTCGACTGCCAGAAAAGGTGATACTCACCGTTCCAGAACACCATTCCGTTTGGGTCATTATTCCATCCCTGCATCTGAGAAAAATGGAACTGCGGACGGTATTTCTCCTGATAAAGTGGTTCATTACGCGGTACTTCCGACACATTCACGATGAGCGCGAGTTGCGCGGAATCCTCTCCAGTCACCGTTTCAGAAGGAGAGTGAAGCGTTATTTTCATTGACTGTCCCGTATACTGTGACATATCCAGAAACGAATTCCAGTCCGCTTTTTTCGACGTATCTGCCAGCGTCACCTCAAATTTATACGCACGAATGCCATTTTCGTCGGTAATTTCCACGACTTTCTTCGATGCCGAGTTACAGATGGGCAGAATCAAATATTTTTCTTGAATTTTAACCGTCTTCTCTGTACTTGCCGCCTCCGTGGAAGCCGTAAAGAGCGCAACATACACGACACACACGACCAGAAATAGAACCACTTTCACCAGCTTTATCAGCTTTATCAGCTTCATCATCTATTCTAAATTCCATTCATATTAGGTGGGACATAAAACACACACGTTTATTCTATCACACACGCCAATTTTCCACAAGGGGGGGAGATTCCTCGTCTTGTATTTCAATGCAAATTATCCGTAGAGCATTCTCTTCTTGTATAGAGCGTTTCTTTTCATATAAACCGGTGATATTCATAAAACGTTCTCCGCTCCATAAATGTCATCTATGTCGGACGCGGATTACCGCGGATTCAGATTACGTCTCCCTTTCATGCTGACGTATTTCATATTCATCTCTCGGCAGAAACAGACCGGTTTTCAAGTCAAAAACGCTGATCGCAGCGCATTCTGGGCATATCCAGTATTTTTCAGGCTTCACGACTGAATTTCCTACGGGATAACCACACTCGGTACATTCCAGAGTCGGTTTCAGACGTTTAAAACGCTCCAACTGGTAATTTTTCGCATGTGTTCCCCGTCCGCTACTGGTTTTCGAGCGATATTTCTGCCGAAACGTTTTCACATCCTCCTTCGTGAACGGGTTATGAACACGCGCTGCCTCTTCTTCTGTCAGCAATTTCCCTCGAAAAAAGAAAAACGGCTTGTGGCACGTATCACAGAACCGACGGCGAGTGTACGTAAGATGTACCGATTCACCGCAGTGAGGGCAAAAAAGTTCCACATCCCCCTCCGAAATCTCATCCACCCGACTTCCGATTCTGCCGGAGATGGAGTTTTTCGTATCTTTCGAGGACGCACGGATTCCGAGAAAATCAGAATATGCGCTCTGTCGTGGTGTGGGACGATTAAGCATAGGTAATATGAGTAAAATAAAACACTAACAAAAACCAAACCAAAAAAACTAAAAAGCAAGCAACAATGATTACGATTGAAAAACCTCCCTTATTAGAGGAGGTAGCACGGAGTGCCGATGGGGTCGGGATGGAAGTCTTCAAAAGACGCTCCAGAATCGGCCTTTCGGTAATTCAGCCCCGTCCCCTCCCCCGCTGTCGCGGTACCCCTCCTAATAGGGGAGGCTATCCCCGCTCACCACCGTAAATTCTCTATGGGTAGCCGATTTCTCCCAACAGGATAAAATTCGGCGTTAGTGTTTAGAGATTACACTCCTGCTAAAACGCACACGAGACTAAAATGGTTATCCGACTAAACCCATTACGCAAATATCCGTCCTTCGAGAGGAACATGCTACCCGTCATGTCGTGACGTCCGTAGGAAAAACCTATTTTTGCAAGATAAGTTTCTCCCCAGACCTGAAGCCGGTAAATTCCCGAATCACGGGCGGTCCTTCCTGCAGTCGTTTCGCAACGCATAACGACGGTGAAACGAGATGATATGCAACGCCGGAATTAAAAAATTTCAAAAAAACTTTTAATCGCACTGCGTCGCTTGCTTTAAATATTTTATTTTTATCTTCTTAGCAATCTAACACGCCCATTAACCAACACGCATACCGCTCGCCCGGTGAGTTCCGCTCCAAGCCACGGACTGTTCGCGCTTCGGGAACGAAATTCCTGTTCCGTCACCGTCCATTTCAGGTTGGGGTCAATAATCGTCACGTCCGCGACCGCTCCCGGTTTCAGAGTGCCACGGTCTTCCGGCAGTTTCACCACACGCGCCGGCGCACACGAGAGTTTCTCGATTAACTGTGACCACGTCAGCCGTCCTTTCTGAACGAGTTCCGTATTCAGAACCGCCAACGACGTTTCCAACCCGACGATTCCGAACGGTGCCAAATCGATTTCGCGCTGTTTTTTCTCGGCAGAATGCGGAGCATGGTCCGTCGCAATGCAGTCCAACGTACCGTCCAACAGACCCTCGATACACGCTTCCACGTCCTTCCGCGTCCGCAACGGGGGAGCCATTTTTAGATTCGTGTCGAACGATTCCAGAAGGTCATCCGTCAGCGTCAGGTGGTGTGGCGTAACTTCCGCGGTCACGTTCACTCCCGCTTTTTTCGCGTTTCGAATGAGTTCCACCCCTTTTGCCGTCGAGATGTGCATCAGGTGCAGACGCCCGTGGGTGTACTCCGCCAGCATAATCGCACGTGCCGTCATGACGTCCTCCGCGATGGACGGAATCCCGCGCAGTCCCAGTCGAGTGGCGACGAGACCTTCATTCATCACACCGCGATTTACGAGGTTTTTATCCTCCGTGTGGCACATAATCGGCAAGTCGAACATCTGCGCGTACTCGAACGCCCGCCGGAGAAGCTCTGCATTTTCGATATCGGAGCCGTCGTCGCTGAATCCAACGACGCCTTTCCTCGCCAATTTCCCCATTTCCGCAAGTTCTTTCCCCTCGCGACCTTTACTGATACAGCCGATGACAAAAACGTTGCAGTGGTCCGCGCGTGCCGCCTGGTCCTGAATGTACTCCACGTCGGCAGGGGTATCAATCGGCGGATTGGTGTTAGGAATGCAACAAATCGAGGTATAACCGCCCGCAATCGCCGCGTCGGTTCCGGTAAAAATAGTCTCGCTCTCCTCGAAACCCGGCTCACGGAGATGGGTATGTAAATCGACGAAACCCGGAGCGACAATCTTCCCTTCCGCCTCAATCACCCTCTCGCGTCCCGTCGGCTGCATACCGAACCCCGTAATCCGCCCATTCTCAATAAGCAGATTCGTCACCTGATCCATCCCCTGCGACGGATCTACAACCCGTCCGTCCTTAATCAATAAACTTAACATATTTCATCTCCTTTTAGGATTTTTTTATTTAAACTCATTCATTATATCCATATATCCATATATTCATCCGCACGTAAACTAGTCGAGAGACTCAAACAGAATCCTTTCCTCTCTCGCATACCTTTCCGCTTTCGTCCCTTCTTTTCCGTAAATCGTTACGTTCGGACACCCCTCAAATGCACTTGTTTTAATTTCCATTACACTTTCCGGAATCGTTACAGACGTTAAATTACAACACCCCTTAAACGCCTCCCATTTAATCTTCTTCACGCTTTCCGGAATCATCACGGATGCGGTCCAGCAATTCTTTCCAATACAGACCGCCTCCCATGTTTTTCAACAATTCATCGTTCAGTGAGAACCCTTTTTGCATATATTCATGCAAAATCTGCGTAGCCCACTGTCGGAATTGAGTGCCACGTTGGGATTTGACACGATAACCAACCGCAATAACCACTTCAAGAGAGTAAAATACGACAGGTTTATCCGAAAAAGCAATTTGCATATTTTGCAAATTGCTTTCCAACTCCAATTCCCCTTCCTCAAAAATATTCTTGATGTACCGAGAAATGGTACTTACACTACGTTCAAAAAGTTGAGCGATTTGGGCTTGCGGAAGCCAAAACGTTCCCCCCAGCATCGTAACGTCAACTTTAATTTTTCCGTCACCGCTGTGGTAAATAATAATTTCGTTCTTTCCGCCGGAACTCATAATTTACATCTCCGCTAATTCCGCCTGTTGCCGACAGACGAGGGAGAAACGGGCTTGTACTTTTTCGTACTCCGCGACCGCCTGTTTTTCCGGAACCTGAAGCGATACGCCCTGACAGAGGTCTTTAATTCGGTCGAAACCCGTCCAGATTCCGTCCCCGACCAGTGCTAACGCCGCTGCACCCAGAGCCGCCGCGTTTCGAGGCATGCCGCTGACCTGAATCGGGATGTTCAGCGCGTTCGCGTAAATTTCCCGCGCCACCACGCTCAACGCTCCGCCACCGACGGTAAAGAGACGGTCGCCCATTCCGCACGTTTCGGCAATCGCCCGGAACGGCAACGCCAACTCGCACGCCAACCCCTCATACGCCGCTCGCAGAAGGTCCGCATGTGTCGTACTTAAATCCATTCCGCACAGTGCGCCTTTCATGTTTACCGCAGCATCCACAGCCGACCCGCCCGCCATAACCGGACAGAAGGTGACGCCATTCGAGCCAATCGGAACCGAACGCACCGACTTTTCCACCTCTTCCCAGTCCGGAGAGTCGGTACCGTAAAGCAAATTCAGAACCCACGACAGCGACGTTCCCGCCGAGAAAATACCCGCGCTGGGGATAAACATGCCGGAAACGCAGTGCGCCCAGGTGTACAATTTTCGCTCATAATCGACGACCGGCGTATCGGTAATTGCCGACACCCACGCGCTGGAACCGAGAGAAGCATACGTGTCATTCTGCTCGAAACACCCTGCGCCGAGGCTCATGCACGCATTATCCACGCCGCCCGCCACGACACGCACACGGGAATCCGTCGGTAAACCCAGTTCCTGCGCGACTTCCGGCAGAACGAAACCGACCGTGTCCACCGAGCGTAAAATCGTCGGCAATTTTCCCGCGTCGATGCCCGAAATGCGGAGAAATTCTTCATCGTAACCGCCCGCAGAAAGTCGGTAAACGCCACTTCCGGAAGCGTAAGAATGGTCCGTGAAAATCTTACCCGTCAGACAGAGGTTAATGTAATCCTTCGTCCCAATAAACGCCGATGTCTTCTCATACAGTTCCGGCATGTTCTCCCGGTACCACAGAATTTTGAACACCGAGTAAAGATGCGCGGGGAACCCACACCCCGTCGCCTCATACCAGGCACGATAATCCGTTTTCGTGAAGAACTCGTCCGCCTGTTTCTCAGCACGGTAATCCGACCAAATCGGCGTCTTTTCGCACAAAAGCGTTCCATCTGCCGCGACCGCCACGATTCCCAGACTGTGACCGGAGACGCCGATGACGGAGATTCCGCTTTTTTCCGCCTCACCAAGCGACGCAAGTAACGCAACCGTCGCCTTTTTCAGAGCCTCCCACCACTCCGACGGTTTCTGTTCCATAAATCCGCCAGCGCAATAGTCCGTCGAGTACGCCTCCACTGTCTGCGCCACGCAATTCGCGTCCGCGTCGAAAAGTGAAGCCTTGATTCCGCTCGTTCCGAGGTCGTAAGAAAGTACGTATTTCATATTTTCACCTGTATTTTCAAAATTATGCCTGC
>JAUNAI010000411.1:0-2147 GCA_030527705.1 Planctomycetia bacterium
GTTCCAGTTCCCGTTTCCTGTAATCCGTTTTCTGCGGGCGAGTCACCCACGTTTTCGGTCTCCATTCTAACGAAAATAGCGGAATTATGGCTTTCCACACGGTCCGGGAAGTAACGGAATGTGGAACATCCTGTTAAAAACGGTGCCTGAATGACGTAATGTGCGAAATTGAGAAGTTCTTTCTGTGACTGCCGCGACGCACTGGTTACCCACTTCCGAAATGTTTCCACATCAACTGGATTTCCGTCCGAAAACGTCATTCCTGCCGGTGGAAGAGCATCCGACTCGGCAAAGAGAATCGGATAACGATAAATACACTCAGGAAAAACTGCCAAGTCAATTTTTCCACCCGATTTCCGTATCATTTCCGTTTTTTCGCCCGTTCGGAGCTCCTGTACGAGCGCGAGGTATCCTTCTTCCGTCTTCCGAATCAGTTCTGGAGTCGTTTCCAGCTCCGCCGGCACACTTCCCTGTAACAGCGCGATATGTCCTTCTGGCGTAGAAACGGTCTTTTTAGCTTCCGCCAGTCGGTACTCTCCATAACCCAGCCAGAATATTATTCCGAGTAAAAACATAATCCACGCGACTTTCGGAGAAAAGCCAAGAGAAAAGCGGAGTGTAAATCTGGGAGAAAATCCGGAGGAGATTTTCGGCGAATTTTTCAGCGGAACTGCTAAAGTAGGGCGATTTCCAGTCGGTTTCTGAAGTGTCGATGGGTTTAATGACGGATTAAGCGACGGATTCATCTCCGAATTTACACATTGATTTACACCCGGGTTTAATGATGGATTTAGTGACGGGTTTAATGCCAGCCAGTTCTGTACTTTTTTCGGTAAAAAAGGTAAAATGGATACCATGAGTGCCGCGCTGAGGAAGAGAAGTAATGCGGAAACGCCCCACTGACCGTAAATGTCGGCAGTCTGGAGGAATACGGGGTCTCGATAAAAGACATCTGCGGCGGACCCCATCATAATTCCAGAAAAGACCCAGCCACGAAGAACTTCACACGCAGCCCATGTAAGTGTCACGACCGCCAGAAGCGTTACCGTCCGGAAACCTGCCTGAAATACATGTCGACCGAAAACTGGGTAGAGTAATCTCGGAAGTCGCTGATGAACGAGTTTCCGTGAAACCGCCACGAAAAGAGGGAGATACACTCCCAGATACCCGCCAAGCGCTAACATCAGGCCGTAATTAATCCAGTGTGGATATCGGACGAAATGGATAGTGTACGTCCAGAAAATCGCGCCGAAAACCCATAATTTCACATACGGATGCCGACCGGGTAAGCGTCTCTGTAACACGGGTACTACTGCCGCCATCAGAGCTGGAAAAATCAGCCACTTCCACCCAATCAACGGTAACGCGAGCGCATACCCTATTACGTGTATCATTAATAAAACTGTCAGAATTCGGCCAGAAATTTTCTCTTTATCTTCAGAAAAACGAAATGACACGGCATCTCCTCCCAAAAACGGTCCACGCAGGAAGTGAGGGAACATTTTAACCAGGATAATCAATTTCCCACAGAACTCACAGATTTTCACAGATTCTGTGATAAATGTTTACATGAATATCTCAATAAAATATTATCTTTTCTGCATAAAATGACAGAAAATGTTCAGAAAAAAAGTCTCAAAAAAATGAAACATTTTTATTTTAAAGCGATTTCATTTCCTGAAAGTTATCACTCATTCTGTGGAATCTGGAAATCTGTGGGAGATTTTATGGTAAATGTTTACTTTTCACGACACATCCACTGAATTCCCACACGATTCTCCCATTCTACAGGAAATCCGCGTCCTGCGCAACCTCCATTTACGAAAACTTCAGAAGTTTCTTCCGTTTTTTGGCCTAAATTAACCACATCGCCAATTTTCCAGCCTAAAATTTCTGCGACAGACCGCTTCGCGCGCCCAATGAGAACGCTTACAGGTACAGAAATTTCCATGACTCGCGTTTCATCCGCCCGAATTTTTAATGTTTCAGCTGCTAGTACATCTACTTCCAGTGAAAAATCTGTCGTAAACGGTACAGGATATCCGATTTCTTCCGGTTTCTCTATAACTTTTTCTGTACTTTCCGTTTCCAGTAACGATTCTGCCGTGAAAATCACCATTTCTGACGTATTTTCTGTATCCGCTACT
>JAUNAI010000411.1:2157-2419 GCA_030527705.1 Planctomycetia bacterium
CGTGTTCTGTTTCGTATTCCGCTTCCGTATCTTCCGCACTTTCTGTTACTCTGATATTTTCAGTCTCTGGTACAATTTCCATTTTCAGAGGCTGGAAAGTCCGTGTGATGACAGCCGGATTTTCGACCCACATATCGGCCGAAACCCATTCCGCCGCCCACTCAGATACCGACGGATAGGACACTTCCGAAAAATCGATTGTCTCGACCGGGTTAAACATTTCCGCGTCTTTCACATCTGTAAGTCGTGTTTCCACGAGCGT
>JAUNAI010000411.1:2429-2908 GCA_030527705.1 Planctomycetia bacterium
CCCGGCAAAACTCCCGGCAGAATTTCGGATTCTGTTCTCGACGGGGAGGAATTTTCCGTTTTCGGCTCTAGAACTTTCTGCTTCAGAGTTTCCGCTCGTAGTCGATACAGGGAGCCAGCAAGAAGTACTGCAGTCTGTAATTCCGCCTCAAGACGCTCTAAATACTGTGCTGACCGTTTCCGCCACCGTTGGGTATAAATCGGATTTTCATAATGAATCTGAGACAGAATCGCCTCTTCTCGCCGTGTCTGGTACGCAGGAGAATAAATCCGTGACCGAAAATGAAACCGATACACCGAGCGTGGAAATTCCGCCAGAATCTCTACTGGGGTTAAGGGCACCTCAACGGTATATTTTACGTTTTCAGTCTCTAACTCTAATCTATTTAATACGTTTTCAGCGAGCGAGACGTCCGTATTCCCCATTTCTGGTGTTTCGGCTTCCGCTTTATTTACGTTATCTTCAGCGAGCGAGACGTC
>JAUNAI010000412.1 GCA_030527705.1 Planctomycetia bacterium
GTTCTCTGGTTTTTAGGTTTCCTTTACTTTTCCGTGTTTTTTTAATTTTCTACTTTTTCCATGCAGGCAATTCCGGTTCCTGATTAAAATCTTCCAGATATTTTCGACAACGTTTCAGTTGCTCATGAATATCTTCCGTATCGGAAACTAATTCCCACGCGCCATCGTCCAGTTTCGTTTTAAACTCATCGATAATTTTCTGCGCTTCTCCCACATACTGACCGTTAGGAAGGTGACGGAGATAATCCTGCGCTCGACTCGCTTTCGTGGGTAAATCCGTCGCGTCAAGAACCGGCTGCCAGAAGGATTCCGCAGTGTTTTCATCGATTTTCTCAATGATTTTCCCGATTTTCCCACTCCACGGCATGAGAAATATTTCCGGAACGTATTTTTCATACCCCAGAAGACGCCTCTTCATTTCCTGCTGCGCGGAGAGAGAAGTTTCAGGATTTTTAATCTTGGTAATATATGAGTTTATATGATGATTAAACCCCATCGCTCCACCCGCAGCTATCCCTAAAATGAGAAGGAAAATTAAGAATGCATCGAAATACCAGCCATGACACCGACATTTTCGGAGCTGTTTCTGTAATTTCTCGAAACGCACACGGTGCGGAGTGTGCGGGACTCGGAGACGCGCGTCAAGCTGACTTGCTACTTTACGGATTTTGGTAGTAGAACTCCAGCAACGAATTTTCTGAATATCCTTTTCCAGACGTGTCAGCTTTAACTCATCACACCGCGTCGCCATTCAGCAGAACGGTTCCACCAGTCCGAATCCCTTCTGTCCCAGCGTTGGAGCATTTTCTCCCAGCGCGTCCAGAGTTGCCTCGCCGAAAGCACTGACAGGAAAAACTGCGGTATTTCCCTCAATTATTCCGCTGAACGTTTCCCCACGCTCTGTCAAATCTTGACTTAGTGCTTCACTCTTCAACGGTGAGAGAATATCATAATACTGCGGGTATTTCTTCAGGTACACTTCCAGTTTCTCGCGCTCACTCGCCGGATTAGAGAAGTCGATTTTACTCGCTTTATCCCACTTACTTAAAATAAGCGCAACAGGAATGCTTCCCTTCTCTAGGACCTTTTGGTTAACTGCATTCGTGAAGAAATCCGCCAGTGTTCGGATCTGGTTCTGAATGGCAAGAACGCGTGACGCGCTCGAATTTTCGTTTAGCGTTTCAACAACAACGATAATTCCATCATACGTCTTTAATCGGTCCATCAGCTCACTCGTTTTCGACTCCGACTGACTCAGGTTGGCGGAGTTAATCCGTTCCCCGGGGTAATCTTCCGTCTGAACACAGAAAGAACCACGTCCATTTTCGTCCGCGTCTCCCATGAGGAAATTCAGCAATGCACTTTCCGTCTGGTCACTGGTCGGTAATGGACGCTTGCCAACTTTTAGCCGTTCTTTAGCATTTTTCAGGTTTTCGACTCCCTCTTCTAATTCCAGAGAGCTACGTAATTTCGTATTTTTTCCCTCTCTCCGGTCCTGCAGTGCCTGCTCACGTTCCATGTCATTTAATGAATCACACGCCAGCAATGAGGCATTGAATCGAGAATTAGACCCCGCTCCTTCCGCCATCTGAGCCAACATACATGTTTTTCCCGATGCAGTCGTACCGATGTACAGAAACCGATAATGCGTGTTCTGGCTAAACAGCGATGTTTCTTTTAACTCTTTCATTTTTTCACTCTTACTTTTATTCATGAATCTTCTCACTTTCAGTCACTCCCGTGCTTTCCGGTGTTTCAGCAGTTTCTGGTACTCCCGTGCTTTCCAGCGTTTCAGTGATGGAAATTTTGGTCTTATTTCGGATTTTGGGAGCACGTATTTTCTCATACACCCAAGTTATAGGCTTAAATAATACGCGAAAAACTGAAAAAGTCCAGAGAAAACGTAAACCGATAATGGTAATGAAGACTAAAAGAATCGTACCGGTCGTGGTTTTCAGGAAGGATTTTACGGTTTCCTTGATCGTTTCTTCTGTTTTTTGGTGACTTCTTCAACGGTGGAGGTAATAACTTCCTTTCCTGCGTCCGCTACGGTTCCGACTACTTTTTTCGATACCATCTCCCATTTTATTAATCGCGTAATCCGTGTACTTTTCTGGAGTAATCAGAATGACTGCGAGTGCCCCACTGGCCAGCCACAATTTCTTGTGTGGTTTCACCGTTGTCTGCCAGAAATCATATCCAGCCTGACCGGTTTTTTGGAAGAAATTCCCCCAGTGGTCCATCGTGACTTTCTTCCCGGAACTCAGAAGTTCTGGTGGGTAAACCAGTCGATTCCCGTTCAACCACGTTGAAATGTGTGAGCTTCACCGACTAAATCGTCATAGCGTCCCAGAACACAGAGCGTGTTACCATCGAGAGATTTCATGAAATCCGCCCGCATAGCGACGTCTGGAAGGTGGTTAGAAACGTTTTTCGCGCCACGACACATTAAAAACGCAGTCGCTAAGTCCGCTTCATCTGCATTACGCAGAAGTTGCTGTGTGGAAGAGTCAAGACGTCCGAGGGAGTTTTCAACTTGCCGAATCAGCATGTCGGAACGTGTGAGACTTTTCGTCAATTTCTTTTCCGATTCGAGAATCTCATCTGCCCATTTCGCATTTTTTCCACCCTTTCTCGTCATTTCAAGTGCGTCGTCCATGGAGCGTATCGGCACATTATCCGCAATTCCCCCCGCCTGCTTAATCAATTTCGGTAACGGAATAGCCGCCCACGTTTCCACGGAACTCAGCATAACAGCCAAGACAGCTATCCACACCATTCTCATTTTTATACTCATACAGAAACTCCACTAAATCCTCACTCAGCGCGAAACGAAACCATTCCAGCTCACTCTCCGTACCGCTTTCCGTGCCATCTTCTACGTCACTCGTAACCATTCTTTCCG
>JAUNAI010000413.1 GCA_030527705.1 Planctomycetia bacterium
TTATTTTATTTTATTTTATTTCACGCACACTATTTTGTCAACCCCTCCTGGAAAAAAATCTTAAAACTCTAAAATCAGAAAAATAATAGAAAATAAATACATTACAGAAAGATTCCATTCCAAGAGAAATACTTATTATCTACAAGAATTACTTATCGTGAATGGGGGACAATTTTACCAAGCTGCCCCCTCACTCACGAATATCACCTGCAACTAACTTTATTTACATTTTTTTCACCATATCGACCAGAATATCGACACCTTTCGTAATGGTTTCATCACTGGCAGCAAAGGAGATACGGAAGTTCGTGTCACTCGCGCTAAAGACATTCCCCGGAATGACAAGCAACTGACGCTCCAAAATCGCCTTATTCACGAACTCGCTTGCAGACGCCATCGGCGCTTTCGGAAACGCATAGAACGCACCTTCAGACTTCCCGATTTCATAATAATCCTTCAGTCCTTCATATACCAGATCACGCTTAAGACGATATGCGTCCAGATACGGCTTCATATCCGTATCGAGAGCCGCAATCACGCCATACTGCAACGCACTCGGTGCACAGACGAATGTATATTGCTGGAATTTAAGCATCTGCTGAATAATCTCGTGTGGTCCATGAGCGAAACCCAGTCGCCATCCCGGCATTCCATAACATTTACTGTAACCATCGAGCACGATGACATTCTTACTAAATTTCGCGGGCGAGGTAAATTCTCCGTCATAACAGAAGAACTTATAAATCTCATCACTGACCAGCGCGACTTCCCGACGTTCTGCCAGTTCCACCAAGTCCTTACACACCTGTTCACTCGCAATCGTTCCAGTCGGATTCGCGGGAGAATTAAGAATGATAAGCTTCGTTTTCTCCGTAATCGCCGCCTCGACTTTATTCACATCGATATGAAAATCAGGATACGTCGAGACATATACCGGTTTCGCACCGAGCATACGCACCAGAGCGTCATACATCACAAAAAACGGGTCGAAAATGATAACTTCATCACCCGGATTCACGAGCGTCAGAAGCGTGAGGAAAAGGGCACCACTCGTGCCACTCGCGATGAACGTTTCACGAACACCCACACCGTACTGGTCATCAACCTGCTTCTGAATCAGCGTCCGCAACGCCGCAGCGCCCTGTGTCGGAGTATAACCATTTTTACGAGACGAAATCGCCTCAATCGCGGCCTGACGAGCCGTCTCTGGAGCATCGAAATCCGGTTGACCGATGGAAAGATTCACCGGATTTTCCAGTTTCGCAGCCAAATCGAAAACTTTACGGATACCGGAAGCGTCGAACCACTGCGTCCGGTCAGCAAGCCATTTATCGTACATAGATTCCTCAAAGTCTTAATCTAGAGTCAGTAAAAATAATCCTACTTATATTTTAACACCTTTCAAAAAATTTACAAGGGGGTACAAGCGAGGGTATAAAACTTTTCCCAATTTCCCTTTAATTACCGGCAAGAACATCTATGTTCACTTTTAGAGGTGACTATTTTCCCTACAGTTGAATTTTGGCAAAATTTGACGATTTTTCTATTTTTAGCGTTTTTATGTTTAGTGTTATCTCTATTTATCCGATAGTGATAAAATATCTAGCGGATATAGTAACAGGGAGGTGTTTATGTCAAGATGGTTTTTCGCGTTGATTCTGGGATTCTGTACGTCCGTGATGGCGCAGGAGACGGGAAGCGCTCCCAGTACGCTGACGCTCTCAGCGTTGGAGCAGATGGCGTTAGCGAATCATCCGACGATTCAAGCGTATGAGCAGAAAATTCAGGCCGGGAATGGTTACTGGCTACAAGCTGGTCTCGGCCCGAATCCAGAAATTGGGTATCATGCCGAAGAAATGAGTGGAGAAGGTGCTGGAAAACAGGGGATTTCCATCTCGCAAGAATTTCTCGGTGGAAGTCAACTTTATCATGCGCAGACACTTGAAGCACAGCGTATCGAGACAGCAAAACAGGAACTCGAGATCGCGAGACTCCGAATCATCACGGATGTGAGAATCGCGGCTTATGAGTATCTTGCAATCCAGAACAAGCTCCTGAATCTCCGAAAAATCTACGCAAGTGACGCAGAGTTGGCAAGTCGACTGGAAAAGAGTTACAGGAACGGAAACACAACGAAACTAGACTGGGTAAACTCCCGAATTTCAGCACGTAAGGCAGAACAGCAGTACATGAATGCTCAGAACGACCTGAATGCTGCATGGGGACGACTGGCGTGCCTAGTTGGAAATCCCGAACTGGAACCATGCCTGGTGCGAGCAAATCTAGAACAGATACCGGAACAGAAAACGTGGGAATATTACGCACAAGTTCTCCTGAGTACCAGTCCAGAAATTGCTCGTGCTCAGGCGAAAATTGAAGAAGCACGGAAAAAGGTAAATTACGAGAACTCACGAAACAGCACGAATTTCAGTCTCTCAGGAGCAGTCGCGTATAATACAGAATCAGAGATGGTTCAGGGAAACGTAGGGATTTCCATGCCATTACGGGTGAGAGACCGAAATCAGGGAAATATATCCGCTGCGTGTAGTGAGTCGATTCAAGCGCAGAAAGATTATGAGCGAGTGACGCTCAATATTCAGCATCGACTGGCGGATGTGTACGCAGAATACGCGAACGCAAGTAAGGATCTGGAACTGTACCGGGATTCCCTCCTACCAGAAGCGAAAGAAGCGCTCTCTCTAGCACGGACAGCCTATGAAAATCAGGAAACGAGCATGATTGACCTAATTTCGGCGCAGAGAATGTATCTGGAAACGAATATCGAGTATTACGACGCGTTGTGTGTTTACTGGACATCCCTGACAGTTCTGGAAGGGAAACTCCTAACAGGTGGTCTGGAGGATTCGTCACTGTAAAAGAATAAAGAATAAAGAATTAAGAATA
>JAUNAI010000414.1 GCA_030527705.1 Planctomycetia bacterium
AGTTCCGGCTGTGGAAGAAGTTCCGGTTGCGTCGGAAAGTACGGCGACGACGGAAGAAGTTGTGGACGCTCACGCTGGTCACAATCACGCGGAAGGTGAAGCGTGTCACGAAGGTCACAATCACGCGGAGGGTGAAGCGTGCGAACATGACCACGCTGCTCATGGTGAAGTGAATCTACCACCGTATTTCATGGTTGCACCGTTTGCGTTGTTGCTGTTGGCGATTGCCATTCTGCCGTTGATTCCGGCTACGGAACATTGGTGGGAAAGTAACCTGCACCGTTTTTATGTTGCGGCGGGTCTTGGTCTGATTACGTTGGCATATTACGGTTTCATGCACGCTGGTATTCTGGAAGCGCACTGGCACGGTCTTTCTGCGGCACATACCTGTGCTGATTCCGCTGGTGCTCGTATGTGGACGATTTTCTCCAACGCGATTCTGGGCGAATTCATTCCGTTCATCGTTCTTCTTTTCGCGCTCTTCTCGATTGCTGGTGGTATCCGTGTCGAGGGTAACCTGAAAGCGAAACCGCTCACGAACACGATTTTCATCGCGATTGGTACCGCGTTGGCGAGTTTTGTCGGAACGACTGGCGCTGCCATGTTGCTTATCCGTCCGTTGCTCGAAACGAATAAAGAACGTAAATTTAAGGTTCACACGGTAGTGTTCTTCATTTTCGCCGTCTGTAACTGTGGTGGATGCCTCCTCCCGACCGGTGACCCACCGTTGTTCCTCGGTTACCTGAATGGCGTTGGTTTCCTCTGGACCATGTGCCTGTGGAAGGAATGGATTTTCGTGAACGTCATGCTTCTGGTTGTGTACTACATCTGGGATCGTTTCTTCGCGTATCCGAAAGAAAACCTTGCGGACGTCGCTGCTGACAACGCGGAAGCTGGAAGCCTGAAATTCCGTGGTCTGGGACTGAACGTGATTCTTCTCGCGGGCGTCATTTTCGCGGTCGCTCTTCTGGATCCGTCCAAGGCGTTCCCGGGAACGGAATGGCACGCTCCGCTGTATCTCCGTGAAATCGTCCAGCTCGGTCTGGTTCTGATTTCGTTGGTCGTTGGTAACACGCAGGTTCGTCTGGATAACCGATTCAATTTCGGCGCGATTACGGAAGTTGCCGCGTTGTTCTTCGGTATCTTCATCTGCATGCAGGTTCCGCTCCAGATTCTGAACGAAAAAGGTGGCGAGCTTGGTATCGGCGTTGACGACACGAAAAAGATTTACTGGGCGACTGGTACGCTCTCCAGCGTTCTGGACAACGCGCCGACGTACGTCGTGTTCAGTACCGTGGGTAAAACTGCGACGGCTGACGCTGTACGTGACGGCAAAATCGTGACCTACGCGGAAGAAGCTTCTGCGGAAGAAAAAGCTGCGGCGATTGCGAAAGCGGAAGAACTGAAGATTGAAGCGCTCTCGACGGAAGCGGATGTTGCGAGTAAACTGCTCGTTGCCGTCTCCTTGGGCGCGGTGTTCATGGGAGCCATGACGTATATCGGTAACGGTCCGAACTTCATGGTGAAAGCCATCGCGGAAGAAGAGGGCGTGAAGATGCCGAGCTTCTTCGGTTATATCGTGTACAGTGTTTTGATTCTGTTCCCGATTCTGTTGGCGATGACGTTTATTTTCCTGTAATAGACAGATTACCTCAGCCTCCCCTAATAGGGGAGGCTTTTTATTCCTTTTCACCTTCCTTATCACACATGGCGTATAGCGACAATTATCAGATAATCAGCGAGCCGGAAGAATTGAACACGTGGTGCGAGCGTACTGCGGGTGTTCCATGGATTGGGCTGGATACCGAGTTCATCGCGGAGCGTTATTATCAGCCGTTGCTCTGTCTGATTCAGGTTGCCACGCCGGATGGGCATTTTCTGATTGACCCGATTACGAATCGTCTGGATTCTACGCCGTTCTGGAACTTGCTGGTGGAAGGGGACCACGAAACGATTGTGCACGCGGGGCGTCTGGAACTGGAATTTTGTTGGCGACATACAGGTCGATTTCCAAAACGGGTTTTTGATACGCAGATTGCCACGGGTTTCGTTTCGTGTGAGTATCCGGCGGGATATGGAAATATCGTTTCTCACTTTTTACACATTAATACACCGAATACCGAGTCGCGGTCGAACTGGAAAGCTCGTCCGCTCTCAAGTCGTCAGATTGCGTACGCGATTGATGATATTGCGTATTTACATGATGTTCATGAAGTTCTCATGGAACAGTTACAGAGCCTAAACCGACTGGATTGGTTTCGGGCGGAAATTGAGGACTGGCTGGAAGAAAATCGGATTCTTCTTTCTCCGGAACGTTGGCGACGGATTCTGAATGGTTCACGTTGGGACCCGCATGAATTGGCGATTGTTCATGCTTTGTGGGATTGGCGGGACCATCTTGCACAGCAGAGAAATTGTTCTGCACGTCACGTGTTACGGGATGACTTGATTTTGGAGCTTGCTCGCCGAAAAATCTCGGACGTACACAGTATCCGTAACATTCGCGGTATGGAACGTGATGACCTTCGTGGGCAGTTGCCAGAAATTTCTGAGGCGATTATCGCAGGTATGAACTTGCCGACGGAGAAATGCCCTACGCTGTCGGTTCCACACCATCACGCGAAACTGACGGTTTTAGGAGCGTTACTTTATTCCATTTTGGGGACGCTCTGTCATCAGTATGAGTTGGCGCCTGCATTGGTTGCGACACCGACGGCTGTCCGAGAGTGGGTTGCTTGGAGATTGCAGATGAGTGGATATTATGAAGAAACACCGTCTCTTTCTCGTGGCTGGCGCGCGGAAATTATCGGAAAAACGTTTGATGCGCTTCTTTCCGGCCAGCAGATGGTCCGAATAGTAAATCCACTCGACCCATTTCCGATTGAGTTCGTGGACTGGA
>JAUNAI010000071.1 GCA_030527705.1 Planctomycetia bacterium
ATTAAAATTTAATCATTAAACGGTTCCATTTCCCAATTTTACCAAAAAGGAAAAGAAATGATTACCATTACCGAATTAGCGAATGAAAAAGTCAAGGATGTCATCGAGGCGCAGGGAATCGCGGACGACCGTTTTTTACGCATCGGAATCACCGGCGGTGGCTGTTCCGGTCTGCGTTACGCGTTGGCATTCGATAACCAATTTGACGCGCTGACCGACACACGTTTTGAGGCGGATGGAATTGCGTTGGTGACACGGAAGAAATTTGCCGAATTCCTTGACGGAACGGTTATCGATTATAAAACGGGCGACATGGGGAGTGGATTCTCCATCGAAAACCCCAACTTCCCTGCTGGAGCCGGTTGTGCAGGCTGTGCCGGACATTAATATTAAAACAGTCTATCTTGTAGGGGACGGGACATTTTTGTCCCGTCATAAAATTTAGGCGAGAAAGAATTTCTATTCTTTTATAAAATTGTGGAGCAGAGGTCTGGACTGTCCTTTATTCCGTTTTTAACTCTATATTTTGTCTTGTATCAAGCGAAGATCTTCTTTACTCATTAAAATCCATTCTTCTTCTCAAAAAAAATCTAAGAAAATTCCTTTTTTCTGAAGAATTTTAAATAAAAATACTTGACATTCGGAATTTGCGACGTAAAATAGATAATAGAAATTTTAAAGTATGGTAAATATAAGGTCAGATACCTTAATAATTCATATTCCCGTTTTATTTTCCGGATAAGTCATGAAAAAATACGCCCGTAATATCGTTACCAGTGCCATTTTCGGCATTTCCGTTTTAGGTTTTTCGCAGAATCTCACCGCCCAGGATACGGTCTTACACGATTAAGAGAAGGCGACACGACGGTTTCAGTCGATACGGACATTGCGAAATTTCGTGAAATAAAAAGTAATGACGTTTTCACGCTTTATGCGGATGTCAACTCCTCTCAAGAATTTACGGGATACGCTCTTGCTGGCGACGGAACCGTGACCTTTCAATCCGCCGTCGCTGGTACGCAATACACGATCACGACGAATAACGGTCACCGTTTTCTCGATCACGCGGGCGGAACGTATAATCTTACCGACATTCGCTTTTACAAGTGTGGAAATACCGGAGTAGGTGGCGGTGCGTTTTACCGAAACGACGCTTACGGAAGTACGTTTAACATGAATAACGTCCTTTTTGAAGAGATTACCGGTATGAACGGCGCGGTGTTACGTACTGCAAAAGACTTAATGCTGTCGGGGACGTATACCGTTAAAAATACGAAAGCCACTGGTAATGAAGGAGCGTTCCACTCCCAGGATAGTAATGTAGTCTTCCAGGGTGCCAACTCCGTAGCGACTTTTGTGGGAACAAGCGCAAATGACGGAACCTCGCAGGTTTACGACGTGAAGGCGGCAAAAGATATTCAATTTAAAGATGCTGGAACTTATACTTTCGGTACTGGACTTTATGCTCAAAAACTGAATATCAACGGTTCGAGCGTCACTCTCGAATCGGGTTCAAAATCCAGTTTCTCGAATGAAGTAAGAATTGAATCCGGTACGCTCACGTTGAAAACAGGTGATTTTACGGCTCCGAAATTTTACACTGGTCCGGACGCGACCATCGCAATCGCGACGCCGACGCTGACGATTAATAATTTAGACAGCACGAAAGTTGATGCGGGTGCTGTGGTGAAAGTTGCGGACGGTTACACCGGTAATGTAGAATTGACGCTCAATTTTACGAATAGCCCTACTTATCGTGGTGCCATCCAGATGGGCGATAATACCGTGATTAAAACCGGCACAGGTACTGTCACTTCCGAACAGAGTATTGAAGCTGGAAACCTGATTATCCGCGAGGGAACGGTAAAATTAGCCAGTAAAGATACGACATACCTGAAAGTCACGGGCGATGTGACCCTCGACGGTGGCGCGATTGAGTACAGTACTACTTATAATCAGGTGAAAACTGCGCTCGAAAGTGATGGTAAAAAATTCTACGTTACCGATAAGGGCGGTACTTTAAAAATCTCTGGTGCTGACCGCGCTTTCGTCAAGACGGGTGTCCATTCCGCAGAAGGTGTTCAGAGCGGGAACCTGATTCTGAACGTTTCCCGTATTTTTGTTGTCGGTGACTCCACTTTTAATGGTTATTATGAACTTACGGGAGGAGCGGTTCATTTCTCTAATCAAGCGGTCACGTCCTCAAAAGGGATTGTCATGAATGGTGGTATTCTTCAGTATCTTGGTGAAGATATTTTGGGAAATTCCGATAGAACGCTTTCTTGCCCGATTTTCCTGAAAAATGCGTCCTCAATTCAGGCGGGCTGGAGTTCCAATTTCATGGTAAACGGCAACATTTCCGATTATGAAGGCGCGGACATGACCGGGAAAACATTCACGGTGAATGGTGACAGTGGAACAGTCTATCTTAACGGAAATGTCAACACGAACGCGATTTTAAAGTTGAATGATGCTGCCGCAACGAATGGCGCGAATGATATGGTTCTCGGTGGTTTGTCCGGTGGAGATACGTTCACGAACACTGCCACAAGCACGGACAAGATGCTGACGCTGAATGTTGCGGAAAGCCAGTCGCCAACGTTTACCGGCACGATTTCCGGTCCGTTTAATCTTGTGAAGAGTGGAGTGGGGACGCAGACGTTCAGTACGACTGGTATTGGCACGAGTAGCAGTTCTTTGAATAGCGTGACTGTCTCGGAGGGTACGCTTGCTCTTACGGATGGCGCGACGATGTACACGAAATCGCTGGTTGGTTCAGGAGGAACGCTTGCGTTGAACGCTGCGTCGATTGACACGGATGCGCTCACGGTAAATGGCGCATTTACGTTTGCGAACGATACGTCGGATAATAGTAGCGTATTGATTAACGCGGATGCGCTTACCGTAGAAGAAGGCGGAGTACTCCAGTTCGGAACGGGAACCTACTCGGTTACGACGGATAATCTGGAAGTTCTCGGCGACATCATGTTGACTTTTGGGGTGGCAGATGATTACACGAAACTGAACTTTACGAACGTACCTACCAATATAGAATCGGAAGGTGGTTTCCTGTCGTTTGCCACAACTGATGGTTATCAGCTTCAGCAAGGTATCGAGTACGATATTTTCAGCGGTTTAAATTTGGGAGAGAATTTTAACTATGATTCACTCCTCGCGGATTCGTACACCTATAATCTGACCTACGGTGGTAACGGGAATCTTGCCTTGAGTATCGATGGCAACGCGGTTCCGGAACCGACGACATGGGTGATGTTACTTGCGGGCTTGGTGGGAATGGGATTCTTAACCCGAAAAAGTCGGAAAAACGGATAAAGTCAGACTTGACATAATCTGATAGATGGGTTATAATTCAGACAGCGGTAGACTTTCCTGCCGCTGTTTTTTCTTTTAGGGAAAGGGCTTTTATGAAAACGTTACGCTTTATCATTACTGTGATTTTTATTTTGTTTGTGCTTATGGCAGGATTCGTAGGCTGGCTGATTAGTGGCTCTTTCGCGTATCAATCTTCCCAGAAGCAGGAATTCCAGATTAACGCACCTCTTTCTGAAGTGTGTCGTCATGCGCTGACGATTAAGGAAATGCCGAGAGCGGAAGAGGGGGAGGCGCAGACGAAAATTGATGTAGAGAAAGCGTTTAAGAGTTTTGCGATTGGTGAGCCGATTGATTGTGAGGTAGATCATCCAAAACTTGGAAAATTAGCGTTGCAGATTAAGCTGAATCTCCAGATGGATGGTGCCTCGGTTCGATTAAATGGTGAGACGATATCGATTGAGCCGAAAGAGATTCGAAAGATGGGAATACCGGTTGCAGAATTGGAGAAAATTCAGTTTTCATTGGGAATTGAGGCGAAAAAAGGTAGTGAGTCGTGGACGTTTTTTGTGTTGCCGACGACGGGACAGACAGTAATTCATTTCGCTTCGAGTACGGATATGAAGGTGCGGTTTCGTGACATGAAACTGATACGTTCCGTGGTGGACAGCATCACGACGGAAGCGCAGAAAAAAATGATTGCGAAGATTGAAGATTTTATCGGGACGAATTTCTCAGAATCAGAAATTGCTCGCTCACGTGAGGAAAAGGAGAAAGAGAAGGAGGCTGAAGATGATGTGAAAAAACCGCGTCTTTTCGATAAGATATTTAAAGGTGGTTTCTCTGGACGTGGTGTGGACGAGATTGGAAGTGAGAAAGAAGTTGATGAATTTGGCGACGTGAGAAAGGAAACGTATGATGAGAGTGTGAATCCGTTGACGCAGGAAGTTCCCGGTGTTTTACCGGATGAAGGTGGTATGATACAAGAAGCTGAAGAAGTAGAAGAAACAGAAAAAGTTGAAATGAACTCAGAGGAAATCGACATATCAGTCCTCGATGAAGAACTTTAACGGATGTTAGTGGAGAATTGAGAAAGTTGAAGAGTATCGAAAAATGGAAAATTTTTGGGTGGAAGTGGATAAAATTGGATAAAAAACGGAAAATTTGGTTAAAATCATGTCTTCCCCCCTTGTAAAAATTTCAGGTTGTTTTATAATATGGGAACATTTTTTGAATGTTTTTGTAGAAAGGAGTATAGAATGCCTAAACTTAAGACTCATAAAGGAACGAAAAAACGTTTCCGTCTTTCTGCAAGTGGAAAACCCATGCATCGTTCTGCTGGCACGAGCCACTTAGCGTCCCGCATGTCTCAGAAACGTTCCCGTCAGCTTCGTGGCACGACGGTCATCGGTAAATCCGAAACGAAACGTATTACGGTTGCTCTTTGTGGTGGCAGCTATTGATTCTGACCTCTTGCAGGTGGTTTGACGAAAGTCGACCTTGGTAACGAATCGGGTAGGAGTGAACGCTCTTTTACATTTTTACATTATTTATATTCCGTATAAGTGTAAAGGGGGACCTTGGGTTCGTCAACAAAAGAAATTTTAACTAAAGGAATATTTCGATGCGTACAACGAATGGTGCTGCTCGCACAAAAGCGAAGAAGCGTATGCTGAAAAAAGCGAAGGGATTCCGCGGCGGTCGCCGTAACATGTCCCGTACCGTCCAGGAAACGCTGGTTCGCGCTGGTGTTTTTGCGTTCCGTGACCGTAAAGTCAGGAAACGTGAAATGCGTTCTCTGTGGATTATCCGTATCAACGCTTCTTGCCGTGCGTTGGGACTCCGTTACAGCGAACTGATTGCTGGTTTGGCTAAAGCCGACATTCTTCTTGATCGTAAATCTCTGGCTGAGATGGCGGTCAATGACGCTCCGGCGTTCGAACAGGTTGTTGCTCTGGCGAAAGCCGCTCTTGCGAAATAACCACGTTTTTTCGTAATCGACGAATCGAAAAGGAATGAAAGTGTTTCGCTTTCATTCTTTTTTTATGGGATTAGATAGAGTCTGTGAAGGAGTGACTAGAGGGAGAGTCTTTAGGGATAAGTGAAGTTACCTCTGATTTTACGATTTTATAGACTTTCTGATATGAATCAAAAAGGATAGAAAAATGGCGTTATTCACGGAAAATGGTTTTCAGTTAGCGTATCCGGCAGAATGGGAAGTTGAGTATGACGGCGACGAGAATCCGCATGAAGTGACGTTTTACTCGCCGAATGGAGCGTTTTGGACACTGACGCGTCGGCCGGGTTTTGTCGATCCGGATGATTTACTGAAGGAGTCCATCGAGGCACTCACTTCAGAGTATGAAGACGCGGAAATCTCGACGGCTCGTGAGGAATATACGCTTTTCGACGCACATTCTTGCAGTAATAACCACGGGAAAGAGCATCATCATGACGGCTGCTGTCATGGACATGGGCATGAACATGACGGCTGCTGTCACGGACATGGGCATGAACACGTTCATGAACAGGGAAACTGTAAATGTCACACTCAAGATGATCGTAATTCTGTGGAAACGACATGCCGAATCGACGGTTTCGACCTTGATTTTTTTTATCTTGACCTTCCGTGCATGGCGATGCTCCGTGCGTTGCGTTTCGGATCATACACGTATTTTGTGTACATTCAGACGATGGACCAGAGTAGCTCTATGATGGCGGAGCTGAAGGGAATTACGCGGTATTGGGCGGAACATTTAGATATGATGGAGATGTAGTCTGAATATTTTACATCTATACGGATTCCACTTTAAAATTCAAAAAAGGAGTGCTATTCCCTGAATTTTAAGTGGAATCCGTATAAAATTCCATAAAATACGGTAAAAATCTGTGGAATATGGAATTCTCGAGTTAGAAGCCACGGTCGGCCAGAATATCATCGAAATCGCGGAGATGATAATCAATTCCGACATAATCTAGTAACCGACACAGCGCACGCTGTGCCACGCCGACGCCGTCCGGACCACTATATCCACCGAACTGTCCGCCACCTTTCACGTGCGGTTCCAAGTCCACAAAGAATCCCGGAATCCCACGCGATTTTAGTTTCGCGTCAATTTCTGGTAACGCTTTCTTCAACTCGCGGAAAATCGCCTCATGCCCACCGTCGCCGATATCACATGGCACGAAATTCTTCAGCTGGTCCTCATCAATCGGGTCACCCTTTTTCACCGGTTTCGGATGGCGGTAATCCTTCACATGGAACCAACCCAGACCCGGCAGACACGCGCGGAACTGGTCCAGAATGTCACAAGCGTTATATCCCTGAACTACCAAGTTTCCGACGTCGAAAACCAAAACCATCGACGGATGATTGATTTTCTGATACAGTTCTGCCAGTAACCAGCCATTCTCACCAATCAGATTCGGTTCAACTTCCAGCCCGAACGTGAGATCACTACGATGACATGTTTCCGCAATAGCTGAAAGCTGGTCGACCGCCTGATTCATGTAATCGTGTGGGTCCGTTCCGTGTGGGTGATAGAACGAGAAACCGCGAATCAACTTGCTTTCCAGTGCGTGCGTAATTTCACACGCTCGATTCACTTCGTCCATGTACTGTGCGAACGGCACATAGCGGTTTTTCGTTCCGTCTTCCACATCCACTAGCTTCACCTTTCCAATCGGCGAGCCAATCGATGAGACGTTCAGACCGAAATCGTTCTGCATTTCACGAATTGTCTGAATTTCATCCATCGTGAGATTCATTACGTTTTTCGTCCCGTTACCGGCATCCATGAACCGAATGCTGTAATACTGGAGTCCAATCGCAGCGTACGCGGTGAACTGTTCCTTAATGGACTTTTCGAGTTGCTGGGACACGCCCTCGTCGGCAAATCCCGTTAAAATCACTTGCGGTTTTGTCATATTTTAATTCCTGATTCTCCATGGAATGGATAATATAAACCAAAAAACTATTTTAAATAAGATGCTATTTTGAGTACCGTTTCCAGACCAGCATTCCGAATACGCCCGCTAGGAGTAACACCCACGTGGCAGGTTCCGGAACTTGCGTGGATTGGGAAAGATAAATGTTTCCTAATGCGTTTCCCATCGCGATGAGCGACGTGCCGAATAATTCCGTGTCACCAATTACGTCAAAACTCAAGCCGGAAAAGTCCGCGCCTGCCGATTCCAGGAGCGTCACTCCATTTTCCGTAAACAGCATGTCGAGGCTCAACGTATCTGTAATGTCCGACGTAAGTTCAAAAACCGTCGTGGGCGCAATCGTGAGCGTGCTACCTTCCAGAATCTGAATCGCATCAGCATTCCAGTTGTCTTTCGTGCCGGTTAAAGCAACTTCAATCGTGTTATTTCCTGCTAAAACCAGATTCGCGTTCAGGTCAGCCGATCCGGTAAGTTTCACACCTTCACTCACGTTAATCGTTTCCGTCACGGAATCAACCGCTGATGTACCGAGATTAAATGTTCCCGACGTGACGTTGAGCGTATGAATATCGAGCGTTCCATTACCCGTTTTCGTGAAGGCTCCCCCTTGTGTTGTGACTGGCGTTTCGACGGTGAGCGATTTTCCGTCTTCAACCGCGAAAGTGACCGTATTTCCCGCTTTACCAAGACTCAGCGAGCCCGTCGCACCTGTGGAGTTAATGATTTTCGCATCGGCTTTTTTCGACGTAATTGCTTTTCCGATCTGATACGTTCCATTATCCCCGATTTCCAGCGTTCCTCCGTTGAGCGTCACGCCGAAATTATAGGTATTTCCCGATTCATTCCCGCCATTTTTCAGAATGATGGAACCAGAATCAATCTGGAAAATACCCTGAAATTCACGAGTGTCTCCGGTCAGAACGAACTCTCTCTCGCCCGTTTTCTGAAGGATTATGCCGTCCGCCGCGACGAGTTTCCCACGCATGGTGAATTTCGCGCCTTCATCATTACTAATGTTGAAGTTGGTAGCGTCCTGTAGAGTGTAAATACTGTCCGTTGTGGAGCCAGAGTTACTGGCATTCGACTGTAAATAACCGTTCTTGCTGAATGTTACTTTCGCGTAACGTTCCGCAGTTCCCCAGAAACCGTAATATCCACCCTCAACGAGAATTCCTTCTGTGATGTTTCTACCAGAGTTATTCGCGTCCAGATAAAGAATACCATTCGTGATGACGACCTTTTTTAAATAAGTTTCGTCATTACCGAGGCATAATTGTCCACCTCCGCTTTTAGTCAGGGTGTAATTCTCTCCATAAACAGGAGAACTTAACGCGATTCTGGCTCGCGTTTCGATATAGGAATCCGCAGTCAGTGTGAGAATCCCCTCTCGGATATGTTTCCAGTCGCCAGTTCCTTCCACAATCGTTCCGCCATTGAGCGTAATGGGGTGATAAAAACCATTCTGATTCGTGGTTCCAGTCGTCGCAAATTCCAACTTTCCTCCCGCATTCACGGTAATCGGTGCCTTGGAAGCGTTTTTCTCAGAATCGTTATAGTTCAGTCTGAGTGTTGCGCCATTATTCACTTCCACACCGTCGGCAGTGGTTAAATTACCGGTAATTTCTGTCGTTCCACCATTCACGACCAGTTTTCCGTCCGCGAAAGTTCCAGAAATCACTGTTTTTCCGGAATCCGCGCTCAGACCACCAGTCGTCGTGAAATTACCTGCGATATCGAGTGTTCCTGTTCCGCTGGAGTGAATGACGCCACCCGTACCGTACTCCGTGTAAGTCGAGTCGATAAAATTACTCGAAACCGTAATCGACGCCCCTTCTGCCGGCTTAAAATGCGTTGCTCCGTCACCAACTGCGATTTCTACGTTCTGAATTGTTGTGTCTGTTGTTCCTTCCATTGTGCTCACCGTCCCACTACGGAACTGGAACGGATAACTGTCTTTTCCCTCACGGACTGAAACGCCGCCGGCACCGAGATTTAACGTACCTCCGAGCAGGTTCAGCGTCTTGTTCGCGTTCGCGTAAGCGGAATCCTGGTCACCATTTCGTCCGTAAGTGATTCCATAAATATTCGCTGTCCCACCAGAATTCAGGAAAAACTGTAACTGTCCGTTATACCCACAGTGAACCACGGTATTTTTCGCATTAAGGACACCGCCGTTCTGCACTTTTACGCTGGAAGTGTACTGTTTATTATCGGCTGTGCCTAATCGGATGCTGTCCGCGACGGCCGAGTTCAGGTTCATCGTGCCATAAAGCTCAAGATGTCCCTGCGCACCATTTTCATTCAGTTTAAAACCGCCATTCGCGGAAAATGTCGAGCCAGGGCGGACGTACATATTTGACGTCATGGTACTACCGATAAGCGTGTCACCCGTAACGGTAAAATTCGCAGTCGAATTGGCATCATTACCGATGTTGATAGTTGTGTGACCACCGATTTCCATAGAACCATTAACCGTTTGTGTCGAATTACCAGAAAAGGTAATCCAGCCACCCTGACCACCACCGAAACCTTCAAAATAGCTGTCGCGCTGAAGGTAACCTCCCACGGTTATGTCACCCTTAATCATCATATTAGCACTTGAGCCCGTTACACGTTTCGTGGAGTCGAGGACGAGTGTACTTTCAGGAAGGTTAATCGCTTCTGAATACGTACCCGAGCCAGAGAGAATCCAGTCATTATTGAAGTTCGCGTCCTGCTGTAAGGTAACTTCCGCCGTTACTGGAGAAACTGGTGAGAGTACGACTGCCAAAAATAACGCGACACCCGATTTAACGATACGGGAAACCGGGAAATAATAGGAAATCGACGAATATGGTGCACGTTTCATTTTCGGAACCTCAAAACAGAGTATGACCGTAAATTGATTTATTATCTACTATTATAAACGAAATTTTCAGAATTACAATGAAAAAAAGGAAAAAAAGGGCGATTTTTCCCAAAAAAGTCGAAATTTTTGTGATTTCCAGAAGGTAAACGCTGATTAATTAAAAGGCAACTTATTTAGCGTTTATAGAAGGTCAGAGATTCCATCATTCACAGATAAAAAAAGCCCAGTGTTTCCACAGGGCTTTAACGGATGAAGAGGGACTCGAACCCCCGGACGTGTTACCGTCAACGGTTTTCAAGACCGCCGCAATCGACCACTCTGCCATTCATCCAAGATAATATTTAACTCTTATTGTACTCCATTTTTAATTTTTGTCAAGATGTCTTACCATCTTTTCTTGATGTTTTAGAGTAATTTTATTAAAAAATTTTTTTGCCGTGGGTACTTGTTTATTTTAAAAATCGGGTATAATTAAAATCACTAGATTTTTCCTTGTGTCATATAGATTTTCGAAATTTTATCGAGAATGCACAAAATCAAATCGCTTTCGAACAATGTAGGCCCCGCCAATCTGACGGTTTTGTATAGAGCGTATTTGTCAGGTGTCACATTCCCGTTTGTATGTGTGTATGTATGTACAGTGGAAGTGCCGACTCTGTTTTTGCTGTCCATACCCCAGGCCTAGGGTGCTCGAAGCAGCAAAAAAACAGGGGAGGTACTCCCGTTCTTTCTGTGCTTTGACTGTGTAGATACGTATGATTTCTTCAAAATGAGAATTCGTTATGAGAAATCTGTGTATTCATTCTGTGATGTTCACCCTATTTGAAGCACACACATACTATGACAGATTATGTTTCACCTGATAGCAAAAACTTAAAGGTTTCCATCGCACTGTGTACCTACAACGGCGATCGTTTTTTGCAGGAACAACTCGACAGTATTGCGAATCAGACGCGCTTCCCGGAGGAAGTTGTGATTGGAGACGACGGCTCGACGGATAAGACGCTGGAAATATTAGAACGGTGGCGAGATTCTGTACCATTCCGTGTAAAATTATCGCTCGGACGAAGAATCTGGGATTTCAGCAAAACTTTGAGATGACAGCGCAAGAATGTCATGGAGATATTCTTTTTTTCTGTGACCAAGATGATATTTGGTTTCCTGAAAAAATTGAAAAAGTCATGAAGATTTTTGAGACTTCACCTGAAGTCGATTTGGTTGGTCATAACACGGTTGTGGTAGACCAAAACAGGCGGAATCTGGGATTAACCGAAATGATATTGCGCTCTCCGAGAAATGTAAACACCGTAACTTGCATGCGTTTTATATGCCCCGTAAATAAATCATATCCAATTGTCGCTGGATGCTGTCTTGCCGTACGGATGGTTTTTTTAAAAAATGTCTCCCTTTCTTTCTTACGCATGATTTATCCATATATACTTTAGCGCATGTTGGAACAAAAATTATAACTATCTACGATCCATTAATGTATTATCGATTTCATGATTCTAATTTCTCACTTCATGGCTCATGGCAAAAAGAATTGGACTATATTTCAAAATTACAAAAAGTAGCTTATCGTTTAGATGTACCGCGATTTTGGGGGCATTATTCAGAGATTGAAAATTTTCTGAAGTATGCCGATCGTTTTCCTAATACTCGTCAAAAAAGAAAAACTATTCGTTTTACAAAATTCATCATTTCGCACTTAACGAATCGAAGTCGGATCCAGCGAAATGCGATTTTCTTCGCACCACTTTTCCTATATGAATTGATTATCTTTCGGTATTTTCGTCGGGAGCAACCGATTCGGTCAATTTTTTACGACTTAAAATGTGGACTTTTCGGAAAGAAAGAGGAGGATGGATAGAATTTCACAATTAAACATTTTTACACGTTCTGAAACTTTATTATTTTGCTGAATCGGTCAGAAAATAAATCGTCTCTCTAGCGGCGGCGTTTCCGCTGACGATGGCGCTTTCCATCGTGGCGGGGAGATCCGTCGCAGTCCAGTCGCCGGCAAGGAAAACATTAGGATATGGCGTTAAAGCCGTCGGACGGGCGTGTTCCATCCACGGATTCGGCGAGAAAACCGCGTTCGGCATCCGCGTGACACGAAAGTGTTTCACCTTCGCCGACGGAAATAGCATCTGTAATTCCGCCCGAACTACACGCTCAAGAGCCGTATTTTGCGGGGAAACCATCCGATTCGCGTCACTGATGAGTACCTGATGATACACGCCGAGCTCCGATAACGAGCCAAATTCCGGACGGAAAATCCACTGAATCGTTTCCGACGGAAAAACGAGATGCTCCTGCCGAAATAACGGCTTCTCTGTCCAAAAATGGACCGCCGCAATACTCCGTGGCTCGAAAATCTCCGTCCGCAACAGCCCGTGCGTCTCCAATTCCGGGTAAATCTTCCCTACACGGAACCACGGAACCGCCAGAATCACCACGTCCGCCGGAAAATCTTGTTCCGTTGCCGTTCCGGTCATCTCATAATTCCGAAAACGCACACCCTCCGGCAAAACGCGCGTAATCGGCGTCTGGCGGTGAATGTGGATTCCGAGTTTTTCCAGAATTGGCGTAAATTCCGCGTCGAAAATCTCTCGCAGTGGGCGCGTCGGTCGCCAAAAATGCCACGCGTTACGCGGTCCGAACATGCGTCGGAGAACCGTCTGCGCCAGTCGTGCTGACACGCTTTCAAGTTGCTCGCTGAATGCGGAAAGGGTGACCGGCTCGAAAAACTGCGTCATCAGGCGGTCCGAACAGCCGAGTTCTTCCAGCCACGCGCGTAACGGTAACCCCGGCGCAGGGCATTTTTTCTGGATTTTTCGCAACAAAATCGGTAACTGAATCCGCTCACCGACCGTTAAAAAACCCATTCCGCACAACGCCGGCGCCAACTGAAACGGCGTGGGTAACCATTCCGCGTTCCGAAACGGATAAAAACGTAACGGTGACGTTCCATTTTCCGGCTCGCGGACGCAGAAAGTCATGCACTTTTCCTCTTTCCAGAATCGAATCAGGTCAGTTTTTCGCAGAAAGTCCATCATTTCCGTGCAACAATTCATCGTAATGTGTTGCGCACCGTCCAACAAGACATTTTCTTCCCGTAGAAACACAGACCCCGCCCGTCCGCCGAGGTGTTTTCCCGACTCGAAAAGGTGAATTTCCAGCGAACTTCCATCAGTTTTCCCGCACGTCGACTTTTCACGCACTAATTCCGCCAGCCGAACCGCCGCCGCCAGCCCCGCCAATCCGCCGCCGACAATCGCCACCCTCCGTTTTTTGCCTGACATCATGAAATTACATTCCTTCATATCCGTTAAGGAAATACTGAATAAATACTGCGACGCAGTCGCTATTAAAAAGTTTTTGAAATTTTTTAATCCCGACGCAACGTGTAATCTCGCTTCGCCGTCGTTATGCGTTGCGAAACGACTTGCGTAAGGACCGCCCAACATGATTTGGTAATTTAACCGTTTTCAAGTCTGGGAAGAAAACAATTTTCAAAATGTTTTCTCCCCACGACCGTTACGACATGACGGGTAGCAAGTTCCTCCCGATAGGGTGGAATCTTGCGTAATGTGTTTAGCCTAAAACTTACTTCATTCCGTAACACCCCTTTTCGTTCTCTAAAAGGCGACTTAATACGTTAACTTAAACATGGAGTATTTTTCCTCTTTTAGGAATCCGTCAAGTGAAATTTTCGTCTTTTTTAAACATTTCGCCCACTCCAGAAGCGTCAGCGCGTACTCTTTCTTGGAGGACGTAAGTCTTTCCGCAATTTCCATTCCACTTTTCAACTGCGAATCCGTACAGTTCCGTGAATTTTCCATGATTCTGGTTATGATGATACCTTCCTTCAGAGGCTGTAAATCTTGGCTTTCCAACGATTTTTTTACCGCCTCGAAATCGCCTGAATAATAAGAAAAACAGACATGTATCTCCTCATTTAATTCATTAAAAAAACGGCGTGTCTCCGGGGCAATTTTTTGAATCTCCTTCAGAATTTCCTCTGTCTGCGTCAGCGACTTGCGAGCATCCTCCATTTTTCCCAGTAAAATCTCGATATACGCAATCTCAAACACCCAGATATATCGATCACAAAAATACGTTCTAGCCTTACTTTTATCCTTTTTCTCCTCTTCCGAAATCGGTGGCAGTAATTCGTCAATCGATACCGCCTTCACTTTCCGCAAAACTCTTTTTCCTTCCTCAATTTGCCGATTTTCCGCAAAAGCGTGCGCAAGATTCCGGAGCAGTACCAATTTTCGAATTTGATTCGTCTGCGACTCCGCCCACGCTTCATATTCCGCAAATTTCCCGTTTTCAAGCAGAAAGTCACTCATCATGGTTTCCATCATGATTTTCTTCGATTGAAGATAAAGACATTTTCCTGTATCATTTTCTATTTCTGTGATTTTTTTCGCATTTTCGTAATTTCCCTCTTCCAAAAACGTCAATAACTGAATTTTGTCCCGCAACTCGGCGATTAGCGGAGTTTCATGCTCTTTCGCTAGCGTCTCGACGGTTGCCAAATCCCGTTTTTCGGCGGCATTTATCATTTTTAACATTATCGGCGTCTTCGTGTCGCTTAATTGACCGTCAACATCATATTTTTTCGCTTCATCGTACTTTCCCTCTTGCACAAGAATCATAAACTGATAAGAATTCCATATCTCGCCCCATTTCTCGAACGCCCATTTTTCCTGTTTTTCCGCCTCTTCCGACTGTCCGAGTTGCCATAACAGGAAGATTTTCACTCGGAAATAATCGAGTAAAGACCAATCATGTTCCCAGTTGCCGTTTGCCATCTCCAACTTGAAATTATCTAGTTTCTGCAACTTTTCTAGATACCTAAACGCGCGGACATAATCGTTATTTTTCATCGCCGCAGTGTGAAGTTGCTGATACGTGAGAGCTAAACCTGAATTGGAATCCGATTTCCACTTTTTGACAATTTCCGCCTCGTACCGCTCGATTTTTTCCCACGCAGTCGGCAAAATCCCCGACCATTTCAGATACGCCGACAGAAGTCCCCCCTGAACCCCCAACCGTTCCTCTTCCTCCAGCGTGGGTAACATTTCCTCCACAGCGTTCAGAATTTCTGCCGCAAGCGTGGCATTCGCGTTGTTTTCCGCATCAATTTCCGCCTCACTCTGCGCCGAAAAGGCATTTCCCACCGTCAGGAAGATTAAAATTAGCCCGAAAGTCGTAGATGAAATTCGTTGTGTGATTTTCATTTTCGGTTTCTCCTAAATATTTTACACAAGATTCCACTCTTTGGGAGGAACTTGCTACCCGTAATGTTGTTACGCCCGTGGAGGAAAACATTTTTGCAAAATAGGTTTCTCCCAGCCCCCCTTTCAAAAAAACTTTTAATCGCGTTCTACGAACGCTTGCTTTCTTATTTTTCTTTTTCCTT
>JAUNAI010000415.1 GCA_030527705.1 Planctomycetia bacterium
AGCACAGACAGAAGCACAGACGGAAAAGCTGGCGGACACGCTGCCGGAAAAGCTACTGGAAATGGAAGAAATGGACGAGATTCTAACGGAAATAAAACCCGAAAAGAAATCGGAAAAGTTCCTGAAAACGCGGCTGTGAGCATGTTCGAGACGACGCATAACGGACTTCATCCACGACTGACGTGGACGGTAAACGCGGTCGAGGCGCAGATGATTACGGTTCTCATTCCCCGTCCAAACATGATGAAGGAAACGGTGACATCATGTTGTATCTCAACTGGCCGGACGGCAGATTGGAAATCGTTTATTTTAGAGATGGTAACTATAACGGTTTACAGCGGGATCATAAAAAAGTGATTCCAGAAACCCCGGATAACTGACTTTTTTAGATGATACGGAAAAATTACAGAGTTAAATCTGCTATTCTGTTATATTCTCTCAGTTTTTGGGGTGGGGGGACTTGCAGAAAAAGGGTTTTCAGTTATAATGTGTATTGGATTTTTTTGTGTCACGTAAATTAATTCACGAATTTTTTCTCTGGAGGAAATCATGTCGATTAAGAAGCATTTTACAAATTATAACAACTGGCGGAAGACTCAGCCCGACGCGCCAGCGGTTAAATTGCCAATTTTCGAGCAGTGGATGAAAGAAACGCTCGGTGATGATGTAATTGCGTCGAACGACCCTCTGGAAAATGGACAGTATACGGAATTCGTCGCGTGGAAGACAGCGAAGGATGCGGCGGACGAAGCGGCAAGCGCTCAAGCGGGAGCAATTCAACTGGAAGCGTCACGGCGTGAGAAAATGGCAAAAATCATCGCGATGGGAATTGACCCGTGGGGGCACCGCGTCGATGATTTAATGCCAATTGCGGACGCTCGGGGACTCGAGAGTCAGGTTCCGGACGCCGAAAAACGCGAAGCGGGTGAGCATGGTCCGAAAGTCCGCGTGCAGGGGCGCGTCATGTTACAGCGTCCGTCCGGGAAGGTGATCTGGCTGAATATTAAGGACCGAACCGGCAAGATTCAGGTCATGATTGGGAAGAATCAGGTCGGGGAACAGAATTTTGAACTGGCGCAGTGTTTCGACCTCGGCGACATTATCGTGGCAGAAGGCGAGTTGGCACACACGCGGACGGGGGAATTGACGGTTTTTGCCGAAAATCTCGATTTCATGTCGAAATCCATTAACACCCCGCCGGATAAGCACAGTGGTCTGAACGACTTGGAAATGCGTCAGCGTATGCGGTATGTGGACCTGATTCATACGGACGGAGCACTCGAACGTTTCGTGAACCGAACGAAAATTATTAAGTCCGTACGTCAGACGTTGGATAATCAGGGATTTTATGAAATTGAAGGTCCGACGCTTCATACAGTGGCGGGCGGCGCGGCAGCTCGTCCATTCACAACGCACCATAATGCGCTAGATATGAAACTCTATATGCGAATCGCGTTGGAACTGCATCTGAAACGGTTGCTCGTCGGTGGGATGGAACGGGTTTATGAAATCGGTCGCGTTTATCGGAATGAAGGTATCGACACGAAACACAATCCGGAATTCACGTTGATGGAGACATATCAGGCGTTCGGCGATTATAACTCGATGATGGACCTGACGGAAGAAATCATCACCAACGCGATTAAGGTGGTCGGGTATGAGTTTAAGGAAGGTGAGAAGGTTCTCCTTCCGTGGGAAGAGGGAACGATTGACTTCACACCGCCATTCGCGCGTCGGAAATATTACGACTTAGTCGACGAATACGCGGGAATCGACTCTCACAATCCGGAAGCGGTTAAGGCGAAAGCGATTGAGTTGGGTATCGAAGATGTCGATGTGAAACACCCGGACGTGATTCTGAATGATGTTTTTGAAGCGACGGTCGAGGACAACCTGGAATCACCGACGTTCGTGTATGATTATCCGGCAAGTATTTGTCCGTTGACGAAACGGAAGACATCGGATCCGTCGATTGCCGAGCGTTTTGAGCTTTTCGTAAAGGGAATGGAACTGGCGAATGCGTACACGGAGTTGAACGACCCGGACCTTCAGGAGCGTCTTTTCACGGCACAGCTAGAGGGGCAGAAGGATGAAGATTCCATGGCGAAAATGGACCACGATTTCATTCGTGCTCTGCGTTACGGCATGCCGCCGGCGGGTGGTCTCGGAATGGGAATTGACCGTCTGGTCATGCTCCTGACCAACTCGGCAAGTATCCGCGACATCGTTCTCTTCCCGGTTATGCGGAATGAAACGTGATGGATAAACCGACGCTGATTTTCGGACGACCGGATTTCAGTTAAGAAGACACTGATTAAGTACCTGCGACGTAGTCGCGATAAAAAAGTTTTGAAACTTTTAATACCGATGCAACGTGATATTTTGTTTCACCGTCATTACGCGTTGCGAAACGACTTGCGTCGGGACCGTCCGACGTAGTATGGTAGTTTAACCCTTTTAGTGGGTCTGGGGAGAAAACAATTTTCAAAATGTTTTCTTCCCACGAGCGTCACGACATGACGGGTAGCAAGTTCCTCCCGACAGGGTGAAATCTTGCGTAATGTGTTTAGCCTAAAACTCACTTCATTCCGTTACAAGAAACTTTTCGTTTTATAAAGGCGACTTAATCAGCATCTACTTAAAGAAACACATAGGGGACGGCCTCGCTTGGCTGTCCCTTTTTTGTTGAAATGGGGAGAAACTGGCAATAAAATAAAAATCTAAACGCCAACGCCGAGTTCCACCCTATCAGGAGGAATCGACTACCCATGACAGGTTAACGCTCGTGGGTGAAAACATTTTTGCAAAATTGTTTTCCCCCAGACCCCCTTTCAAAAAAACTTTTAATCGCGACTTACGTC
>JAUNAI010000416.1 GCA_030527705.1 Planctomycetia bacterium
TTATATCATTATATCATTATATACCGTCTATTATAATGTTCGACTTTTTATTCTAGTATAAATAAGCTAATGTAACATCCACTTTTTATTCCGATATAAAGCGGAATATAACATCAGTCTATTATAATAAACGGTATAAATTCCTGAATGATCCTGGCCGAATGATCGTCTTAGTTGAACAATTTATCGTGCTTGTGCGGCGCCATGATATCCAGATTCATTTCACGCAGATATTCCTGCGCACCGTTTTCTTTCAGACCGTTGACGAGCAGTTCGATCTGTTCCTGACTGGCAAAAGTCGCAACCGCTGCCAATTTTTTCTCGAACATCTCTTCCGGAGTACGGATACGGAGTGTCGGAAGCGTCGCGAAATCGCTGTACGTGGAGTATTCATAAATCTGTGGAATGTCTTCCATCGGTTCACCCAGTTCCGGCCAAATTTTTCCCTGCGCATGGAAAATAGAAATCAGCATCTCACGAGAAGTCAACTGATGGTCCGGATGAATATCCGTCACGGTCGGCATGAAAATACGCGTCGGACGAATTTTACGCAAAACGTACGTGAAAGAGTTCTGAAGCCCAGTCGCGCCCTCAATTACCGGCGTCTTGGTGTTTTTATCCGCGAAACGGCGACCAGCCGCAGCATAAAGATCGCAGTCGTCGAAGCCAAGGAAATGGACATTTTTCACATCAAGTCCCAGAAGTGAATACGCCTTTTCGGCTTCTTTTCTGCGGATGTCAGCGATCGTTTTCTTCGTGTTGGCCGTGCAGTAACCCATGCAACCGTTAGCAGTGACGACCGCGTGAACTTCCACGCCTTCTCCCAGACCGGCGAGCATCGTCAGACTCGCGCCACAGATGGCATCATCATCGTGCGCCGACAGGAACAGCCAGCGTTCCTTGCCTTTCTGCCAACCGGGGAAGATGATACGCGCTTCCGGAGCACGTTCCACAATACTCTGAACTCGACGATCGTAAATCACTTTTTTCTGTTCGGTCATTCTGAAATCCTCAACGAAAAAAATAAAATCACCCATTCACCTTAAAACACATTCAATCACTGTGTAAAAAAATGAACGGTCTTAAAGTGACAAAAAATCACCTTTTCTCCAGCCCCCAAAAATCAGATTTCGGAAAACAACCACTCCACTCCCTTTTATATAACGGAGGAAATGGAATCTGGATACTGGAAAAAATACTACTGTAATTATACCTTTTCTCTCACGTACGTCAAGTGCTAAAATTAAGAAAAACCAAAAATTTCCTAAAAAATATTCAATATTTTTTCTAAAATACCCTTTTGGCGATGATTGCGACATTTTTCGGAGAAATTTGCGCCAGAATAAGTGTTCCGGATTCCCCTTTTGACACAAGTTTTATCCACTTCCTCACCACTTCAGGTTCAGGTACATTTCCTCTTTTTTTGATTTCCAAATTTTTCCAATTTCTCTCACGGATTTCTTTCACAATCTGTTTCCGGTCAAGCGGTAAAACTTTTAGAATCTCAAAACATGACAGCGCCGCGCACCCTGAAATCGGCTCGTCACCCGTCAGATAAACACTCCCCTCACCAAGCCGTTTCAGACCGAATTGCGACGCCAGCTCACCCTCAAGTCCCGCTGCCAGAAAAGTGGAGTCGATATCAAAAACGTACTTTCCTGGCTTTTCTGCCGTCTCGATTTTTCGATGTTGCTTTCCGCATATCGATATGGAAATGGACTCCGAGTGAGCATCAATAATCGTTGCGCGCACTTGTTTTTCCGGGTCTGGACGCTGATTCGAGAAAAACCAAACCAGTAATTGCCGGCATTCACGGTTCCGCCCAATCCACTCCAGTTCTGTCGCGTTTTTTAACCATTCCGGCGGTACTTCTGTTCCAGGTGCCAACTTCACCGCCGCCACTTTACGACCAGAAATTAAATCTTCCACCACTTCCTGAGACGGTTCAAAATAACTCATTTTCGTTGTCCGTACACCTTCACTCCGACGGTCGGGGTCCAGATGAATACATGGATATTTTTCTAAATTTGACGTTTTTAGAAATTCTTCCGCAGTAATACACGCCACCTTTCTTGTCTCAGATTCTGTTTCGAGAGCCGTCACAGTTCTGATTTTCCATTCTTTCTCACAACTTAAAATGTTGTTATTCTTCTTTTCAGAAACCAAAATAATCTGTTCATGTGAATTTAAATTATTAGAAAGCTGTACTTTAAATAATGCGTTTCCTAAAAAAGAATTCTGATTTCCTGATTCTGTATGTCCGGAAATTTCAGAAAAACGTTCTATATTAAAACTTGTGGCCAACGCAGTCCGTAAATCGTAGTCGACTCCTAAAACCGGGTGTTTCAGCGCGAAAGCTGTCAGGTCGCCGCCAATTCCACAACAGACATCTGCGACAGGTAGCCCCTCCGGAAAACGTGAGGCTTTATAAGCCGCGATCCAGCGGTCGGTCGACTGTTCCATTCCGACAGGAGTGAAAATCATGTTCTCTGCCATGTCGCCAAACTTTTCCGTAGCGCGTTCCCGGAGGCGTAACTGTTCTAGTACGAGTCGTGTTTTTTCAGGAGAAATCCCCGATTTTCTCAGGAATTCCGTTTTTTTAAGCTCATCTTTCAGTCCACGTTTCTGAAGGTCGCCCATTACCGCATTTCCCGCCTCCGAGAGTAACCACACCCAGTCCCCGACCTGTGTGTTTATTTCCGTCTCTATTTCTGTGAATCTATTTTTTTTCTGAAGAGTACCCTCATTTTCTTCCTCAAATGTATAATTTTCCGATAGTACGTATTCTTCCTGAGGCACAGACTTCCCGTCGAGCATGATTTTTACCTTTTTATCTTGATTTTT
>JAUNAI010000072.1 GCA_030527705.1 Planctomycetia bacterium
AAACACAACGCAGAATACGGTAAACACAACGCAGAATGCCGCCCATCACTCTAGTGGAATGAATAATGGTGTGATTCAGGGACAGGGAAAACCGGGAAATACGGAGTTAGAAGGGATTCAGGTTTCACGGCTGACGGTCGAGAAAGCGGCTCCTGCAGAAATTCAGGTTGGACGCGCTTCTACGTGGACAATTACGGTGCGTAATGAAGGAAAAACGGATGTGAACGGTGTGCAGATTCATGATTCCGTACCGCAGGGGACACAGCTGGTGAATACGCACCCGGCCGCGAAAGTGTCGGAAAACGGTGAGATTACGTGGAATGTCGGAAACATGCCGTCCGGGACGATGGCGGTGGTGAAGATGGAATTAATCCCAACACGTGAGGGTGAAGTGGGAAGTATCGCCAGCGTGACCTGTCGGTCGGAAGCCTCGGCAAAAACCGTCGCGACGCGCCCGCTTCTGAAAGTGGAAACGTTCGGCGACGCGCAGATTTTACTCGGAAATCAGACGGAATTGAGCATCGTCGTCTCGAATCCCGGAACGGGTGTGACGCGGAATGTGATTCTGAGTGAAACCGTCCCGCCGGAATTACAGTTCGAGGGTGGCGCGGAGTTACGTTATGAAGTTGGTGACCTCCAGCCGGGAGAGTCGAAAACGACGAAATTGCCGCTGACAGCTGTCCGTGCGGGGAAATTCACGAACCGGATTATTGCGCGGTCGGAGCCGGGACTGGTGGAAGAGAGCGTCTTGGCGATGGAAGTGACTGCGCCGGCGATTGAACTGAAACTTGTAGGACCGTCGAAACGTTTCCTAGATAAAGAGGGAACGTATCGGCTTCAGCTCACGAATACTGGAACGGCTACAGCTCAGAATGTGAAGATGAAAGCGGTTTTGCCGAGTGGCTGGAAGTTCGTCAGTGCGAATAATTTCGGAACGTTCGTCCCGGAAAGTCGTGCGACACTCTGGCAGCTGGAAGAACTCGGCGCGGGCGACACGGCGGAAGCAGAAGTGGTCGTGTCACCGACGGAAATCGGAACGTATACGCTCTCTTATGAAGCATCTGCCGACATCTGTCAGACGGTGAGCGGCACGAAGTCGGTTTCCGTGGAGGGAATCGCTGCGCTGATGTTCCAGGTTGTGGATTCTAATGACCCGATTCAGGTTGGTGAGGACACACGGTATACCGTGGAAGTGGTGAATCAGGGGTCGAAACAGGCGGAAAATGTGCAGATAGCCGTCGAAATTCCGTCCGGGCTTCAGGTTGTCGCGAGTGAAGAAGACGTCCGCGTCATGAACACGACGGAGGGAAAAGAAATCGTATTCGCACCGGTTCCGACGCTCGGTCCGAAAGCGACGAAAGTCTATCGGTTTACGTTACGTGGCGTAACCAGTGGCGACCAGCGTGTCGCGGTGAAACTTTCCAGTAAGGAATTCCCGACGCCGATTGTGAAGGAAGAAAGTACGCGTGTGTTTACGGAATAGAAAGAGTAGAAAAAGAAAAAAGGAAAACACACCTAAAAAAGCGAGCGACCAGTCGCGGTTAAGTGTTTTTTGAATTTTTGGATACCGACGCAACGCGGAATTTCACTTTACCGTTATTTTGCGTTGCGAAACAACTTGCGTTAAGGCTGCCCTTCCCTGAATTTTCATGTGTGATGGGTATTGAAGAGGAATGAAACGTATGAAAAATATAATTAGCCTCACTCTCCTTCCCATCTTTTGGGGGCTTTTCATTCTCTCGTCCGAGGCTGTCGGGCAAGTAAAAATCACGGAAATCCCGCCGACTTCTCCATTATATGAATTCACGGACGTTGCCACGGAGGGTGGTGGTCGAAATGGGATGGTGAATCTCTCGAAGGATGGGAAACATTCACTTTTTAGGGTTACAACGAATAACGACTCACTCTGGACGACGCTGTGGGGAAATCGTTGGCGGGAAGTCCTGATTTTCGACGCGAAAACGCGTGTAGATACACAGCATTCTTGGGGATATGAGTGGAGTTCAACGGGGGAATCGGTTGCGTATTGTCACAAGGAAAAAGGGAAAAATCAGCTTTTCGTGAATCATCAGCTAATAAAAACGTTCGAGAAAAAATGGTCAATTCGAGATATTTGGTTCGAGAAAACCGAAAATGGGGAGAAGGTGAACGTTCATTTATCACGCGATGAGAACATGTGGCCATGCGCGCAGTGGGTGGACGGCGAATTACATGAGTTCCGGAAGGATATACAGGAGTATTATTACCGGACTTTTCCGAAATGCGGAAATGCGAAAATTGAGACACTTCCCGACGGTCGGCAGAAATTGACTGTGGGAGACCGCGAAATTCTCTGTGACGGCGTTAAAACGTGCGAAAATTATCAGAATCCCCGTAAAATGGCGTTCCACACCATGACGGAGGGTATTTCAACTATTTTCGAGTATGACGACGGAAATGTGTATGAATATGATGCACGGAATTTCGATGTCTACGGTAATGTCTTGACGTATTTCGGGAATGTCCTAGGATATACTTCGGGAATGAATGATTTTGTGTTTCATTTAATGCAGGCGGGACGAAAAAAAGAAATCCATGTGCCTTTTAATACGATATATGGTCTTAATAATGCGTTACAATTTACGACGCTCGATACTGGAATTGTCGTTGCGCGGAATACGTCGGAAAATGAAAAAAATGATGAAAGTAACGAAGAAAAAATCTGGTACGCGTGCGTGTATCGGGATGGAAAATGCGTGAGACAAGAGCCGATTAAGGATAATAGTTTTTATTCGGTGGTTTTCTATTACAACGCGGAGCGCGACGAGCTGTGTTATACACGGTGGCCGGAAAAAGAGGTTATGGAAATTGTCACATCACACGGAAAAAAGATAATTCAGTCGTTCAAGTGGATTGAACTGTTACCATCGCGCGCGGAAACGGATTACGAAAATTCTTTTGTGTACGCTTACGAAACTCCGGATGGTTGTTATGTTCACTGTCCCGACGGCGAGGAATTGGGACCGTTCGCGTCGATGATTGATTTTTATCGGGAACCGCAGGGAGATGGTTGGCTCACGATTGTTCAGGAACACGATACGCAGAAATATCGGATGATTCTGAATGGACATCTTGAGCCGGAAACGTTCGATATCGTATATCCAATTATTAAATTGTACATTCCTGAACGTTTCCACACGTATGGAATGAAAGATGAAAAATGGTATAAAATTGAGGTGGAGTTTTAACCTGAATATGTCATACCTGAAAAGGCCAAAAACGTTAAAGTGTCGTAAAATACGGCATGAAACTCTTATTTTCATCGGAACGTTAAAATAACATAGTGTATTTTAATCCGGAAACAAAAACCATTAAATTTCTCACAGATCTCACAGATTTTCACAGAAAGGAGTGAGATTTCAGGGAGTGAAAATGATTTCGGACACCAAGTTTTTTGCTTCCCGGAACCCCGTATTTTATGGCACTTCACACAGAAAAGAAAGATTTTACAGATGGATTTTAAATGATCATAATTATTTTTAATTACACATGAAAATTCTCTCGAGGGGCGGTCCCTCCGGTAGTCATTTCAGCAACGCGAAACGATGGAAAAGTGGAATTTTATCATGCATCGGATTTAAAAATCTGTGAAATTCTGTGGAATCTGTGGGAGATTTAAAATCACTGGTTTCCGTGGAATCCGTGGGAGATGAAATTTTCAGGTTAATGAGGGGAAAATTTTTCCGTTTTGCGTGACAGTCTCTTCAGGAAATAGTGAAAAAATAACTGTGACGCAGTCACGATTAAAAGTGATTAACCCTCACAGCGTCGCTTGCTTTTTTGCTTTAATTTTGGTTTTTATTTTATGAAAAAATCGCACTCAACCACCATTTTAACCGTCCGCCGGAATGGAATCGTGGCGATTGGCGGTGATGGGCAAGTCACCGTTGGCACTACGATTATGAAACATGATGTCCGTAAAATCCGTCGCCTTGCGGACGGAAAGGTTCTCTGTGGCCTGGCGGGGAGTACGGCCGACGCGTTTACTGTCGCAGAGCGTTTTGAGGTGAAATTGTGTGATTTTCCAGATGACATGACGCGGGCAGCAACGGAACTTGCGAAAGAATGGCGGATGGACCGTGCGATGCGTCAGCTAGAGGCGCTGTTAATTGCTGTGGACGCTGAGAATACGCTTCTTGTAACCGGGAACGGTGATGTCGTTTCGCCGACGGACGGAATTCTCGGAATCGGCTCGGGTGGGAACTTCGCGGTCTGTGCGGCTCGGGCACTTTTACGAAATACCGACCTTTCAGCTACGGAAATTGTGCGGAAGTCGCTCAAAATTGCGGCTGAAATTGACATTTACACGAATACGAATATCTACGTAGAAGAAATGAAGGGTACTCTGTAAAAAAACGGGGAATTTTTCTTACTTTTCGGTCAGGGATATTGACATTTCCGAAAATTGTTTTAGAATGAGAGAAGTTATATTTTCATTCATTCTGCCGGGTTACTGGCTGTTATTCTGCTGGGCTACTGGCCGTGTTTAAGAAAGGTTTTTTCGATTATGACTGCTCCAACAAGTAATTCGTGTGCATGTAACTGTTACTGTGCTTCAGCCGACGCCAAAACGTATGCTCAGGAAGTGTGTGACGCCCTGATGAAAACCGATTTCGAGACGATGAAGAAGATTGCCGAGGTTCTTCTCGCGACGAAACAGAATGGAAATACCATTTTTACCGCAGGAAATGGCGGGAGTGCTGCGACGGCCAGTCACATTATTAATGACTTAACTAAAGGGTGTCGGCTCAATCATCGTGAGGGATTCCGGACGGTCTGTCTGAACGATTCTAACGTGCTGGTGACGTGTCTGGCGAACGATTTTAGTTACGAGGAAGTATATCAGATTCTGCTGAAAACACTCGGTAATCCGGGCGACGTGCTCATCGTTTACAGTGGTAGCGGAAACTCGCCGAATATCGTGAAAGCATGTATCCAAGCGCGTCAGATGGGTATTACCGTCATCGGTTTCGGTGGTCGTGACGGTGGTATGATGAAGAATTGGTGTGACTTGTGCCTTCTCGCGCCGACGTGGTCGATGGAACAGCTGGAAGACTTGCATGTCATTTATTTCCACTCGTTGGTCTGCACGTTAAAAGAAATGCTGAAAACGACGTGGGATGTGGAGATTTTCGACTATCCGACGCCCGCACAGTCGCAGGCGATGTACTTTTTCGATGATGAAGAAGCTGCGAAAGTGCCTGGTTTCGCGGACTTAATCGACCTGCTGACTGAGACAGATACGAATGATTGCGAGGAATCCGACGATGATTTTATCGTTTTTTGCCTGAATGAGGAAGAAGTGGCCGAAGCGAAAAAAGCGGGGGCGTATGTCGTCGGCGTTGCGGAAGATACGGAGGTTCTGAATCAGGTCAGTGAAGAAAAACGAGCGAAAATGGTGGACGCTGGCGCAGACTGCATCATTCCGAATTTCACGAATGCTCAGCGACTGGTGAAGTTCCTCATGCGTCGGTAGTGAAAAGAAAAAGTAAAGTAGATTCGGAATAGCCGCACGTTTAAAGTATTCCCTTTTCGCCTAAATTTCATACCTTAAAAGGGGAAAAACGTTAAAGTGTCGAAAAAAACGGCATGAAACCGTGATTTTTACGGAGAGAATCATTTATATCGTGTGTATTAAGATGCATTACCGAAACGCCAAGCTCCGTAGGAGCGTTATGTAATAGCCGTGGGTGTAAACCCACGGATGAATGACATCCCCTCCCCACGCCGACCACGTAGTGGTCGAATCATTCAACCGCTACGCGGTTGGCGTTTTTAAGGGGTTTACTGTATACCGGGGGTAAAAACCCCCGACTATATACATTGGACCGCTACGCGGTCGAAAGACGGTATCCCACCGTCTGTTATGAACGTTTTTTTCAGGGACGTATGAAATATTTAGGCTAAAAGGAGAGGCTTTAAAAAAGTGACTTATTCAGCGGTTCCTTAAAGAGACACTGATTAACTGGGAGGCGACACGTCTCGCGTCGCAGAAATAGCGAAAAACGCAAATTTCAGGCTAAAAGTCTCCCAGAATTACCGATTTCAGGCTAAAATCAACATTTTAAGGCACCTTATAGCGACACGAGACGCGTTGCCTACTAAAAAACGTGACTTGCCGTTAAATTGCTTCTTCCTGCTCTTTCTGATGTAGTTTTCGCTCGCTTTCTTCCATAATTTTATGAAATTCTTCCTTATTCCGAATCAGATTAAAGTCTGGCTCACGATTTACGAAATTCCGGAAATTAGGGTCCAGAAAAAGACAGCGAGAAAGATACTTCAGACACTTTTCTGTCTGTTTCGCCAGTGCATGATAACAGGCGAGATTATAGAGTGTAACCGTATTATTCGGCTGAAGAATTAACGCATTTTCCAGAGACTCGATAGCGAGATCACAGCGTCCGACACGTTTCTGACACATGCCAATCAGGAGCCAGTAACTAATTTCCGTTGGCTCCATGAGGACTGCCTGACCGAGTGGATAGAGCGCGTCGCGGTATTTTTTTAACTCGAAAAGTGCTGAACCTTCCAGGTAGAGCAGGTGGGCAGAGAAGGCGAGACGTAACTCACTAGCACGACGGATTTCATTCATTGCGCGCGCAGGCATACCAAGTTCCAAGTATCCCTCCGCTCGTTGTGAAAATTTCCGTAAACGTATAGAATCGAACGCGTCCGCCACTTTTTTCTCCTCCTGTCCGGCGCCCAATACCAGTCTATATCCAAATTATAGCGTAAACAGAAAGAGAATCAACACTTTCCCCCGCTCCAGAAGGCAAAATCTTTCAAAAAAGTAAAAAATTCTCAGAAAAAATCCTGAAAACCGGGAAATTTTACCGAAATAGTTCTTTTTCTTTTACCGTTTTCTGTATCCACGACCGAAAATCCTCTTCACCCGCAAGAAATGCCATTTCGATCTGGAGTGCATAAATCGGCGTACCGTCCGGGAGCGTGGCGGGGAGTTTTACCGCATCTTTTTCTGTGCATAATAATGCGGAAAGTTGGTGTTTCTGTGTCCACACGGTCAGTTTCTCCATCTCGTCTGAGCTGAAAACGTGATGGTCGGGGTATATTTTCTCCGTTACGAGCGTTATTCCACACTGTCGCAGAGACCGGAAAAACCCCGTCGGTTTCCCGATTCCGCAAAATGCGCCGAATCGGGGTTCTGAATGCGTTTCGGAAATTTTTTCACTGAATGTTTCCACCGGAATTCTCTCACTGGTCGGACTGATGAAAACGGTAGGACAGTGAATCGCCTCGACCCACACGCAGTTCGGTTTCATAGGGAAACGCTCCGCTAATTCCGCGCGTAAAGAGTGTCGCTCACGCTCATTGAGCCGGTCAGCATGGGTCAGAATGATCACATCTGCTCGTGATAAATTCCGCATGGGTTCCCGGAGTGTTCCGCAGGGGAAAAGTTTTCCGGTCAGACCGAAAGGCTCTTCCGCGTCGATTAAAAGGATGTTTCCATCACGAAACAGTTTTCGGTGCTGGTATCCGTCGTCGAGAATCAGCGCATTAACGTCATCTTCTGTAATCGCGCGAATCGCCGACGCCGTCCGGTCCGGATTCTGATAAAGTCGTACAGTCGGCAACGCTCGCGCCATTTCGCGTCCTTCATCATTTAATGGTTTCCCTGTCGCGTCGGTCAAGAAATGATTCTTTTCCGGGACACTTCTACTTTCAGGACGATTCTGATTTTCCTGCTGTTCCTCTGCGCGATATCCACGACTCAGAACCGCCACACGGAAACCGAGACGCTGGAGTTCGAGCGCCAAAAAACGGACGACGGGGCTTTTACCCGTTCCGCCAAGTGTGAGATTTCCGACGCTCAGAACCGGTACAGAGACATGATTTATTTTCTCTGGATGACGGTCGAAACTCCGATTCCGCCACCACACTCCGAGCGTGTAAAAAGGTCGAATCACGGCAAAAATTCCCCGTACCGTCCCGGCTAAAATCGAGCGGTCCTCGTGAGTTAAAATTCGTCGAAAACGTTCAGGAGTAAGGAACATAATGGTTACTTAAAAAGGATAAATACCGATTTTAATTCCATGTGGAAACGCTGATTATGTCATCTCCCAGTTAAACAGTAATTTCACATGAAAATTCAGGGAAGAACACGCTTTCCGCTAATTATTTCTGTAACACGGAATGACGGTAAATCGGAATTTTATTGAGTGTCGTGTGTAAAAGGTTCTTCTTTCTCTATTTTAACACAAAATTGACGATTTTTCCATTTAATCCGAAAATTTTTTAAAATTTTCTAAAGATTTTACTTCTCCCATCTTGCCAAAATTAAAAATCGCTTTAAAATAGAGGAGAATGATTGTTTTTGGTATGATTACCTGATTTGGATATACCTAATTTGGAGTTGCATTTATGAACTTTTTACTCTCCTCGGCCGGATTTAATTTCGGCGCACTGGATGCAGGGATTTTCGTCGCCTTCATTCTTGCGGTTATGTTAATCAGCGTTCTGAAAAGTCGCTCGGCCGGCAATTCGAGTGAAGATTACTTCCTCGCAGGTCGCGGACTTTCGTGGTGGCTGATCGGTTTTTCGCTCATCGCCGCTAACATTTCTGCGGAACAGTTCGTCGGTATGGCTGGTAACGCCGCGCAGTGTACCGGTCTGGCGATTGCGAGTTTCGAGTGGATTGCCGCGATTACGCTTGTCGGCGTCGCGTTCATCTTCCTGCCGATGTTCCTGCGGTGTGGGATTTACACAATTCCGGAGTTTCTGGAATACCGTTATAACAAGTTCGCACGGTCGCTGATGTCGCTGTTTATGATGATTATCCTCGTTGGTGTTTCGATTGCTGCGGTGATTTATCTCGGCGCGTTGACAATTGACACGCTGTTCCACGGATACATTATTCTTGGATGTATCGAGGTGAATATTTATACCGCGAGTTGGGCGCTTGGTATTCTGGCGGCCGTTTACGTCTTCATCGGTGGTCTGGAAGCGTGCGCGTGGGCGGACCTCCTGCAGGGATCCGCATTGATTCTCGGTGGCGCAGTCGTGATGTTCTACGCTTTCTCGGAATTCGATAAAACCGCGCTGACCGATATGGCATCCACTCCGCAGTATCTTCGTCCGGCGGCGTATCAGAGCGGCGACGATGCGAATATGTTCTCGGATGTGACGCAGGAATCGCCTGTCATGCAGAAGTTCATGACGATTGATGCAGATAAACTTCACATGATTCGTCCGCTGACCGACCCGAATATCGTCTGGACGACGCTCATTTTTGGTATCTGGATTCCGAACTTCTATTATTGGGGACTGAATCAGTACATCATGCAGCGTACTCTCGGTTCCAAGTCGCTCGCGGAGGGGCAGAAGGGGATCGTTTTCGCGGCAGCGATGAAGTTGATTATTCCGTTTATCGTCGTAATTCCGGGTATTTTGGCGTTTAACATGTATCATCAGGATATGGCGAAAGAAGCGATGAACGATAAACTCGCCAACGCGCCGACGTTGGAGACGTTCGATCGTCTCGTGGCTGGAACGGCGACGGCGACGGATAATAAAAATACCGTCTTCAGTTTCGATAAGGATTTTGCGTGTCTGCAGTTCGCGAAAGCGTCGGAAATCGCCAAATTTAACATGGGACAGATGAAACAGGATGTAGCGACGTTCGACGCGAAATTTGCGGAACAGGTCGCGGCGGTTCAGAAATTTAATGCGGATAATAAAATCGACATGGAAGAAGTGACGATTAACGGTCTCGCTCTTCAGGCACTCAACGCGGAAATGATTGGCGCGGTGAAAGCAGATAAAGTGACGACGCTGACCGTCTCGAAAGAGCTGATTGGTTATAAATACGACTCGGCTTTCCCGCTCTTGATTCGTAACCTTCCGTTCGCGGCGGGTATTGCTGGTTTCGTGTTGGCGGCGCTGTTCGGTGCGATTATGAGTTCGTTGGCGTCCATGCTCAATGCGGCTTCCACGATCTTCACGATGGATATTTATAATGAATACATCAACAAGAATGCCGCGCCGAAAACCCAAGTAACAGTCGGACGTATCTGCGTGTTGGTCTTTACGGTTGTTGCGTGTCTTATCGTTCCGATTCTGGCGGACCCGAAATTTGGCGGTCTGTTCAAGTATATTCAGGAGTTCCAGGGTTACCTGTCTCCGGGCGTTTTGGTCGTGTTCCTGTTCGGTCTGTGCGCGAAGCGCGTTCCGGGTTTTGCTGGTGCGATTACGATTCTGCTCAGTCCGGTGGTCTATTACGCGACGAAAATCCTGCCGCAGACTTCCAGTATGAACTATCTGAACCAGATGGCGATTACGTTCGGCGTTTTGTGGGTCCTGATGATGGTGCTGACGCTCGTTGCGCCGCGTAAGGAAGCACTGGAATTGCCGAAAAATACGGATATGGACCTCCAGACGTCGAAAGGCGCCGCGATTTGTGGTATCATCGTCGTTGCGGTTACGACTGCGTTGTACGTGTACTTCTGGTAATGGTGTCATCCTTTCTTTTTTAGCCTGAATATTTCATATGTTTAGGCTAAAAAAGGAGTACTTTTTATTCACGTATCCACAGGGGGAAAATATGTACATTTCTAAAATCGTCTTATTTCTCATGTGGATACTCACTGTTTCTGGAACGGTTTTCGCGCAGGAAATGTCACCTGAAATGGAAGCCGTTAACAGTTCAGAAACTGAAACTGGGCCGGTGGAGGTTTCGGCAGAAATCGCGCTTGCGGCGGAGTATATCACGGAAAATACGGACCGAAATGGGCGTGTGATCTATGAACGGTCGCTTAATTCGCATGTGTATCTAAACCCGACGCGTTATAATATTCTCCGTCATGCGGGAACCATTTACGCGGCATATCTTTATGAAATGGCCTGTGAGTCGGATTCCGAAGCGTGGCGAGAAATGCACGCAACGCGGATTCGGTTATCTGAGTACATTCTGAAAAATTATCTTCATGAGGTAACGGTAAAAACGAAAAATCCGGGAGCCAAGATGGAAACGGAGACGGAAACGGAAACTGAGACTGGAGCGGAAGTTGAATTCGATTCTGAAGCAGATGAAAAAGCTGAAAGTTCTGTGATGATGTCTGTGGAGTCGAAACCGGAAGAAGAATCGTTACCAGAAACGCAGGCGAAACTGGGAGCGAGTGGGCTCGCGCTGATTGGAATGTCGAATCTGTTACCAGAAGGGAGAATTGAGCCGGAAATTTTGCGCGGATTGGGTGATTTTGTGTTATTTATGCAGCGCGAAGATGGGAGTTTTCACTCGAAATATCTTTACTCGACGGGTGAATATGACGCGAAATTTCACTCTTCTTATTATCCGGGTGAGGCGGCGTTGGGGTTACTTTATCTTTATGACGTGGACCCGCAAGAAAAATGGTTGCAGGGTGCAAAAAAAGCGTTATTTTTCTTGGCGGAATCACGAAAAGATCAGGAAATTGTCCGTGAATTCGACCATTGGGCGATGCTTGCGACGGAAAAACTGTTTCGGATGCCGGAAAATGGACTTTCCCAGGAAGAGCGTGCACAACTCGTTTTTCACGCGCGGCAGATGGCGTTTAAGGCGCTTCCCACGCAGATTCTGGTCGGCGAGCCTCATGAAATCGGATCGATGGGTGGAAATATCAGTCCGTGTAGTAACGGAACGAAAATGGAGGGGCTGATTTCGGTGTATCATATTCTGGAGGGGACGGGCGAGGACGAACTACGTGCGGAAATTCTGACTGCGTTGGACCGACTTGCAGGATTCTTGGCGAGAGCGCAGGTTCAGGAACCGTTTTTACGTGGTGGGTTACCGAGCTCGGCAGGATGGCGGATTCCCGGAGTACCGAAAAAGGCGTGTATAGTACGGATTGATAATGTTCAGCATGTCCTCTCCGCGTGGGTCAGGTATCGGCAGATTCCACGAGATTAACTTGTAGAAATGAGTGAAAATACGAAAAATGGATAGTAGTCAGTAAATTACGTTAGTTTAAGTAAACACGGATTAACTCATATTTTTGAGAGCGATGCGTTTCGCGTCGCAATTCCCCTCTTTGCAAGAAGGGAATCTGAAACTGCTACGCGGTTTATGGGAGGCGAGAATGTCTCTCCTCCTAGTTAATCAGCAATTACTCTAGAAAAATAAAAGAAACGTATGAAAAAAGTCTCCCTTTTAGTGATGTGTTTTATTTTCCTCTGTCTGCCGACGCAGGCGGAAGAATTTTGTGTAAAGAATGGCACGGAAACGCTGTTTCAGACGGAAAGTGTGAATCTTGCATCGCGGTTAAGCGTGGAAATCCCGACAGAAATCATCGAAAATGCGTGGAATTCATGGAAATCTGCGAAAATGGAGGAATCTAAATCCGGAAAAACGCAGAAAACTCTAGAAATTTGCGTGACGGTTAAAAACCCGAAATGTGGTTGGACGATTACTGGTCCACATCGGGTTTATCTCACGAACGGAACGGAAAAATGGTATCCCATTCCATTTTTTGAAGATTCGGCGTCGCACTGTGGACGGAAACGTTCTGGGGAGGAGATTCTGTTGGAATTTCTGCTGGAAGATATGCCGGGAAATGGAGTAGATAACGGGAATGAATTAGGGAAAAGAACCGAAAAAAATCTGGAAAACGAGGAAAAATGGACGCTGATTTTCGAGAGTGGGATAACGAGCTGGGAAACGCCACAGGGTGATTTTTCGGTAACTATTTTTCACGGTGAACGGTTACGGATTACGGTAACTCCGGATGCCATGCACCGTCTGTGTCGTGCGCGTGTGGACGGTGTACGGAATGTGACGCATTATCGCTGGGAAGTGCCGGGAATGGAGGAAAGAGAAACGGAGAAGGCTGATATCACGTTCAGGATTCCAGAAAATGTGGGGGAGGACACGGAAGGAAAGAGTGGTGGAAAGACAGAAAATAATGCGGAAAAAGACTCTGAAAATGATGTGGTAAGGTCTTTTTCTCTCCGTGTGACGGCTTTTCGCGCGGATGGAATGGAAATTGAGGGGGAAACGGAAGTGAAACTCGCTCCATTACCGGTTTGTGTTCCGGCGGAAAAGGGAGAAATTCTGGTTGGAACCTGTTTTTATCCTTCCGTGCCGGACAGCGTTGTGGCGGAAATTGAGAAGGAAAACAAGAAAAAAAACGGAAACAGAACCGAGAAGGAAATTGAAGGGATTCGCCGTGCGCGAGATGGAATGAGTACGTGGAGTGCACCGAAATTGCCGTGTGAACGGAGCGTGGCGGATTATGTGGATGATTTTCTTGTGCGTCCTTACGGGAACTTGGCGATTTTCTGGCCACTGACCACGGGAAGTCCGGTAGAATCGGCAGAACGTGAGGCAGAACTTTTCGGAAAGCTGGCGGATTCTGGCGTTTACAGCATGACGATTTATCAGCACTGGGGGACGGACCGCGTAAAAAGGGTCGCGGACGCGACAAAAAACCGATTTTTCCTGAATAATAATCTCGGTGAGTATGCGAGTTACCTTTATCAGGGACGCTCATCCGCCGAGGCGTGTGACGTACCGAAATCGGAGAGCGTGACGGACTGCGCGGAGTTTTTTACGGAGAATTACATGCTTCGCGGTGTGCGGAATTATCAGCGTGATTATCCGTATGTATTTTCGACTTCCGGCGCGTCGGTCGCGAATTATGAATTGGCAGGTGGTGTCGGTTTCATGTGTACGGAGCTTTACGCCATCGGTGCGCAGAATCTGGCGTGGGCGAGCTCCGAAATGCGGGGAGCCGCACGAAAATGGAAGCCGGAATTCTGGGGTGGGTGGCTCGCGCACGAGTGGCAGACGGGCGGAATTCCGTATCAGGTACCGCAGAAGTTTCATCTTTTACGTGCCGGACTCTGGCAGCAGTATCTGATGGGTTCCTCGCTGATGATTCTGGAATCTGGAGCCCAGACGACACAGGCGGGCGCGTATACGGCTGAGTCGGGGAAGCGGAATTTCGCGTATGATGAAGCTCCGCCGATTCAGTACCGGGAGGAAATGCGAACATTTTATGAATGGGTTCAGAAACCGGAAAATAAACGATGGGGGACGCCCGAGACGCGGATTGCGCTAGCGATGGGAAATGGTGACGCTTATGTTGGCGAGAACTTTACCGGGATGCCGGCGTGGGCACAACATGAGACGGCAAAAAATGATAAACGTTGGCGTTACGGTGATGTAGAACGGTCGTGGAAGGCGGTGCAGGAGGTCTTTTTCCCGCTCGGTGAAGATGCGGTCGCGCCGTATAAAAATCGGTGGCTGGCAGGGAGTCCGTTCGGGCAGGTGGATGTTATCGGAATGGATACGTATGCAAGACTCAGTGACCTGACACGGTATGACCTCCTGATTTACGCCGGCTGGAACACGATGACGCCGGAAACATTTCGACTTTTGGCGGACTACGCGAAACAGGGGGGGACGGTGATTCTGGCGGTTCCGCATCTTTCCTGCCGTACGGACCGAGAAGGGGAGAATTACGCGCCGTCGGACCTGATTCATGGTGGGAATCTCGCTGGACTTCTGAATGTGAAAATCTCAGGGAAACGGGAAGTTTTAGGAACGACGGTAAAAGAGGCTGGAAATAGGACAATTACGCTTGCGGAATGGGAAGAAATTGGAGGGAAATCCGACGAAATTTCTGAAGATGTGGAGATTCTGGAGCGTTTTGGTTCCGACGCGCTCGTGTTACGGCAGAAAGTCGGAAAAGGGGCGGTCTGTCTCTTTTTAGGGTGGGAATATCCCGGAAAAGAGGGACTTTCGGAACATTATCAGCATTTTGTGCGTCGCATGGCGGAGGAGTTTCGCGGGGAAGTTTCCGTGAGGTGTGACGCGGAAAGTGCGCCGTATATTTCGTGGGCGGTGTACCCAGAGGCGGTTTATGTGTTGAATTTGGATATGAAACCGCGTGAGTGTGAGGTGTGGAATGGGGAAACGCGGAAAAAAGTAACATTAGAACCAGCAGAGATGAAGAAGATAGAAAGATAGAAAGAAGAAAAAGAAAAACACACAGGGAACAAGCGTTCGTAGAACGCGGTTAAAAGGTTTTTTGAAGGGAAGGGTGAGGGGAAACAATTTTGCAAAAATGTTTCCCACTCACCAACGTGAATTCTTTACGAATAGCTGATTTCTCCCGACAGGGTGAAATTCGGCGTAATGAGTTTAGCTAAATAACCTCTTTTAGCATCGGACACGTTTTGGCATGGGCGGAATTTCTAAACACTAACGCCCGATTTCACCGGGTAAACCCGGAGGAATCTACGCTACCCGTTGCGGGTTTACGTCCGTGGGGAGAAAACATTTTTGCAAAATTGTTTTCTCCCCAGACCCCTCTTTCAAAAAACTC
>JAUNAI010000417.1 GCA_030527705.1 Planctomycetia bacterium
GAAGAATTTCAGGAAGAATTTCGGGAAAAAATCAGGGAAACTCAGTAAAAACTTGAAAAACGAGAAACTAGAAAATGATGGCGTTAATTAAATGTCCCATGTGTGGAAAAATGTTTGATAGTGAAGCGAGTAACGCGATGCCATTCTGTTCGAAACGCTGTCGGCTGGCAGATTTAAATGGCTGGTTTAGCGAGGAACGTTCCATTCCAGTTGACATTGAGCGTGAATTGGAGCGACAGGCAGAAAATCTTGTCGAAAATGGTGATTCTGAAACTTCTGATGGTTCTTATGGTAATTAAGATTCTGGAAAATCTGGAGAATTAACAAAATAAGAATAAATAAGAAATCTATACGGATTCCACTCGAAAATTCTACGCGGGGCAGTCCTTGCGCTAATTATTTCAGTAACGTGAAATGCAGTAAATCGAGATTTTATAATATATCAAGTATAAACAGGAAACAGGGAGAAAAGGTGAAAAAATGATAGGGATTATTGATTACGGAATGGGGAATCTGAATAGCGTGCGTAAGTCGGTTGAGGCGCAAAATGTTTCATGCTCGCTGATTACAACGGTTGAAGAGGTTCTGAAATGTGACCGAATTATCCTTCCGGGCGTCGGTGCTTTCGAGAACGCGATTACCTTCCTGAAAAATAGTGGAATGGTGGAGCCGTTACTCGAAAAAATCAAGTCAGGTACGCCGTTTCTTGGAATATGTTTAGGGATGCAGATGTTATTTGACTCGAGTACCGAAAACGGTTTCTTTCATGGTCTGGGACTTTTTCCGGGAGAAGTGGTGAAGTTTCACTTCACGGAGGAACAGTGTGTGTCGGCAGGCGAGAAACTATCGATTCCACACATGGGCTGGAATCAGGTGACCGTGGAACAGCCGGAACATCCGTTTTGGCGGGGAGTTGAGCCAGGAAGTTATTTTTATTTTGTGCATTCTTATCATGCGTTGCCGAAAAATCGGGCGGACGTGGCGACGTTCACGAATTACGGATATGAATTCTGCTCAGCGATTACGCGTGAAAATGTGGTAGCAACACAGTTTCACCCAGAAAAAAGTCAGAAGACGGGCGCTATATTAATTGAGAATTTTATAAAAAGAATGTAAGAAAGAAAAAGAAACACGCATAAGAAAAAGGGAGCGATGCGATTGCGATTAAGTGTTTTAAAAGGACGGTCACGGACGTAACGACATGACGGGTAGCAAGTTCCTCTTGAAGAGTGGAATCTTGCGTTCGCGTTTAACTTTAAATCCTACCTAAAAGAAGACGCTGATTAAGTCACCTTTATAAAATGAGAAGTTTTTTTGAAACGGAATGAAGTAAGTTTTTAGGCTAAACTCATTACGCAAGATTCCACCCTTTCGGGAGGAACTTGCTACCCGTAAAGACGGAACCGTCGTGGGGAGACAACATTTTGAATGTTGTTTTTTCCCCAGACCGTACCACAAAAAATTTCAAAAACTTCTTGATCAGGTATTTATTCAGTATTTACAAAAGGACTAAAAAATGAAATTCTGGCGTATTTACATTATCGTCGCGGTTTTTAGCGGTATCTTTAGCCTCATTTTCAATGAAAATTTCTCTTCCGCGGCGGAGCTGGAAGTCGTTTCTCCAGCGGAATTGAACATGGATGCATCGTATTTCGCACAGGTTGATACATGGATTGAAGAACTGATGGCAGCAAATAACATTCCCGGCGCGGTCATGGCGATTGGGCGTGGAAACCGAATCGCGGTACTCCGAAAGTGGGGAGATCGGCAACGAAATCCACACGTGGAGCCGCTCACGTGGGACACGCTTTATGATTTAGCGTCTGTCGGAAAGGTCGTCGGACTCGCGCCGAGTATCGCGATGCTCGTCGATCAGGGAAAGATATCTTACACGGATACGGTAACGAAATACGTGCCGGAATTTACGGGAAAAGGGAAAGAAAACATCACGATTTACGACTTCCTCACGCACTCGTCGGGGATTCGCGACGGTTACAGTTGGGAAGGAACACCAGACGACATCTGGAAACGGATCTGTGATTTGCCGTGTAAGGCGAAACCGGGTGAGCAGTTCGAGTATAGTTGCCTGGGGTGTGTCATTCTGGGAAAACTCGTGGAGCGCGTGTCGGGTGAAACGTATAACGATTTTACGCGGAATCATCTTTTCGAGCCGATTGGGATGGTGGACACGATGTTCCTTCTTGACCCAGAACGGAAAAAGAGAACGGCAACGACACAGTTTTTCGATGGTCGGTGGATTAAGGGTGAGCCGAACGACACGCGTGCACGACGTATGGGTGGCGGAACCGGAAACGGAGCGAATTTCTCAACGATTAGTGACATGGCGGTTTTCGCATCAGTCATTCTGAATAAGGGGGAGTATATCGCGGAAGACGGAAGTACACAGAGGCTGTTTTCACCGGAAACGTACCAATTCATGACAGAATCATGTCCCACAACGGCCGGAATTCGAGGACGTGGCTGGGATAAACGAAGTAATAAGGAGAATCGCGGCGCGTTAATGTCACCTCAGGCGATCGGTCACGGCGGGTGGACGGGAACTTCTATCTGGATTGACCCGGCTTTCGACACATTCGTGATTATGTTGTCATCGCGGTTAAATATTAACCCAAATAACCCGAATATTTACCCGACAGCAGGAAAGATCGCCGATCGCGCAATCGACGCAATTCGTGACCCGCATAATGAAACGGAAATCCGTGAATTTGTGCGTCAAGCAGTCCGAAACGTAGAGGAAAAGGAGAAATTTCCGTCGCTCGCTGGAAAAAAAGTGGGTGTGATTCTCGACGCGGCGGCATGTGGGAAGGCTAA
>JAUNAI010000418.1 GCA_030527705.1 Planctomycetia bacterium
AGATTATGGGTGGCAGGATGGAAATGTGGCGGTTTTCTCGCTCGATACGGAAGCGTTTCCGACGGGAAAATATACGTTGACGGTTTCTGTACCTAATCCGCGGAAAGGTGGAGTGGAGAAAGAATCACTCACGCTTGTGAAATATGATAAAATGCCGGAACGGAAATCTTATATCGACGAGCATCAGCGGATGATTGTGGACGGAAAACCGTTTTTCCCGCTGGGACTTTATTTTCATAATCCGAGCACGACGGATGTGGAACGGATGGGGAATTCTCCGTTTAACTGCATCATGTCCTACGCGCAGTTAAGTCGTGAAACGCTGGACGATCTGCACGCGCACGGAGTGTCGTCGATTTACAGCGTGAAGGATTATTATGAAGGTCTGGCTGTCAAAACGGACGAGGAAGGACGACGGAAAACGACAGAGAAAATTCAGCAATTTAAGGACCATCCGGCGGTAATTGCGTGGTATATTAATGATGAACTGCCACTCTCGATGCTGAAAGTCCTCAGTGAACACCGTGACTTGTGTGAGGAACTGGACCCCAGCCGACCGACCTGGGTGGTGCTGTATCAGGTGGACCAGATTCGGCAGTACATTCCGACTTTCGACGTCATCGGGACCGACCCGTATCCGATTTCGGGAAAACCTGCCGCGCTGGCGTATGAGTGGGCGAAAAAAACGCGTGATGCGTCGCTCGGAACTCGTGCGTGTTGGCAGGTGCCGCAGTATTTTAACTGGGCGAATTACCGGAGTAGTCAGACGCAGGAACGCACGCCGACTTACGACGAAATGCGTGCGATGACGTGGATGTCGATTGCCGGTGGTGCGAACGGAATCGTGGGATACTCTTATTTCGACATGGAACGGAATTACGCTGGACGCGGTGGTTCTCCGGAAGCGAAAAAGGAATCTTTCGACCGAACGTGGAATGATGTCTGTCGCGTCGGCGAGGAGGTGAAAAAGTACGAGTCCATCCTACTGGCGATTGACACGCCGGCGGAAGTGACGTTAAAAACATCAGAAACTTCTGAAAACGCAAAAGAAAACGGAAAATCGAAACGTGTTCCGGACGTGGTTTATCGGCTCTACGGAAACGGTGTGGAAACGTGGCTTCTCGCGGTCAATACGAAGGTTGAGGCGCAGACGGCTGAATTCACCATTCCAGCTGGTTATTCTGTGAAAAACGCGGAAGCGTGGGACGGCGTTTCGGTGAAAGTCGAGGATACGGTACTGACGCTGAATTTTGAGCCGTTAAAACCGGTATTCCTGAAACTTGAGAAGGAATAAATGATAAAGTATAAGTATAAAGAGAGAGGATAAATGATAAAAGCAAGTGAGGTCGTCGCTTGCTTTTATCTTTATAACATGTTTCTATTTACAGTTTCCCAGAACCATCAGCGCGTAGCCGGTAACGAGAATCGGGCTATTCTCCATCCATCGGCGATTCGTGTTGACCCAGGAACCGTCTTCCTGCTGGCGGGAGAGTAATTCTTCCGTGATTTCCGCGCGCCAGTCGTGTTCCGTCCCGTTCGCGTCGGTGAAGGTGTCTACGCCGTAAGCCTGAAGTGCTCTCGTCATGACGAGGTAATAGTAGAAGAGTCCCGCCTCGCCCTGACCGGGATTTTCGGTGACGCTGTACCGTTTCGTGAGCCACTCCAACGCGGTCTGGACGCGCTTATCTTCTTTTGTGAGACCTGCATAAATCAGGCTCTTGAAGCCGGTATAGGTCATCGAGCCGTACGTGCTGAGAGTTCCGGCTGGCTGACCGCCCTGTAAAACGCCATTTTTGGGACTCTGCGACTCAATCACGTAGACGAAACCACCGTCCCCATCCTTCGCGAACGGCAACGTATTATGCTCCGACTCCAGTCCCTGGCACCGCGAGACAAAAACGACTGCTTTCTTGACCGCTTCATCGTTTGGACCGGCGCCGAGTTCATGGAGCGCGTCGAGCATGAAACCCGTGTTGGAGAGGTCGGGGCGTGACATTTTTCCGCCGTAGCCCGCGCCACCGTATTTAATGTCGGTTGAATCGATTCCTTCTGATTCGTCCCACTGATACTTGCGCAGATACTGTTCTGCGTACTTCAGCACGTCATCGAGGTCGGTCCGGCCGGCTTTTCGTGCACGTGCCAGCGCCACAACGCCGATACTGGTTTCATAATTTCCGAAACCCATGCCGGGATTTACGATTGCGCCATCCGGCTGTGCCTGCGATACGAGATAATCGATCGCCTGCGTCAGCATCGGGTCATCAATCGGCACATCATTCGCGAGCATGCCAAGAATCGCGATACTCGTCAGACCGGTTCCCATCTGGCTACTAAATGAGCCGTCATCCGCCTGAACGGTGCGTAGATACTCAATTCCACGTGCCGCCGCCTGATTTCTCGCGGAATCCAGCGAATTTTCCTGAGCGACGGCTATATCTCCTGAAAAATAAAACGTGCAGAGCGTCAGAACCGCCGCCGCACGGAGTATAAGGGATTTTTTCATATTTGGTTCTCCTGTTTATGTTATGGTTAATTAGCCTCACCTAAAAGGGGAGGCAGAACTAAACACCATACGCCGAATTACACCCTATCGGGAAGAACTTGCTACCCGAAATGTCGTGACGCCTGTGGGAAGAAAACATTTAGAAAATTGTTTTTTCCCCAGCCCTGAAAACGGTTAAATTACCGAATCGCGTCGGGCGGTCCCGTCGCAAGTCGTTTCGCAACGCGTAACAACGGCGAAGCGAAATTTTAGGTCGCTTCGGGATTAAAAAATTTCAAAAAAACTTTTAATCGCAATCTTCGATTGCTTGCTTTTTTTTCTTTTTTT
>JAUNAI010000073.1 GCA_030527705.1 Planctomycetia bacterium
GCCCAGAGCACTGAAGCCGATGTGGGACGCAGTCGGAGAGAATCTGGCGGTGTCGGTGGTGGAATTCAGGACACTGGCGGAAAGTGAGTTGCCTCCGTTGGAAATGCTGGAGGATCAGTTTACACTACAGTTGCAGATTTATGACCAACTTGCGGAATTAGCGCAAATCGCGGAAGGAATTCCGACGGAAATAGGTGAACTGGTACGTAATTCGGAATATGAGAATCGAATTACGGAGAAGAAGGATGGGGAACGGGAAAATCGTGGAGATGGTGTGGAGGCGGATAACGACGCGGATAACGGAAAAGAAAAGGATGGCGAGGCAGGAGAAAATAAGACGGACGGTGAGGCTGACGGTGAAGTGGTGGAGATTATGCCTGAGGATATTCAGGTGTTAATCGCCATGCAGTCGGTTGTACTGGAGGGATGTCGCGTGACGGCGGAAAATGCAGAATTTACGGATGCAGAAAAGGCGGTGGAAGTGGAATTTTTCGCAGGTCAAGAACGGAAAATCGTTCAGAGTGCAGAAAGTCTCGGTTTCGGAAAACGTGAGAATACGTCGTTCTCTAACTTGCTTGCGCAGATGTATCAGGTGATGTTTCTGCTGGATAAACAGGATTTAGGGAAGCTGACGTTCTCGATTCAGGAGGAAATATTGTATGGTCTGCGTGCTTCTCTACAACAGGAAGAAGTACCGAAGGACGCTGAGACGGAAAAGTCGGGGAATTCAGCGGAAAAGAAGACAGAAACGGAGGAAAATCTGTCAGAAAATACGGATTCTCAGGCGGTGCGTGACACGCGAGAGGAGGGAATGGAAGAAGAAACGGAAGAGGAAACGGAAAAAACTGAAGCGGAAAGAATGAGGACGGATTCTGAAAATGAGACGGAAAAAGAGGAAAACTTGGAGAGTACGCGGGATTCAGAACGGAGGAGTGTTGATGAATTGAAGCGGTTACAGCGTGCATTCTGGGGTGAGTTACCGAAACGTGAGCTGGAACGGCTGGAACTGAGACCGGAGGAAAAGCCGATTCCGGAGTATCGGAAAATGCTGGAGATTTATTACCGAAAATTGAATGAAAATTGAGGCGTTTTCGGAAATATACTGATTCCACTTGAAAATTCAGGAAAGGGTGGTCCTTTCGGTAGTCATTTCTGCAACGCGAAATGGCGGTAAAGTGAAATTTTATAGTGCGTCGGGTATAAATAAGGGAATGAGAAAGGAAAAGAGAGGTAAAAGATGAAATCGTTGCCATTTTTTACGACTGTAGACCGATATTTTATGCGGAAGTATCTTTTCGTGGCGTCGGCGTTGCTTTTTATTGCGATTTCGATTTATATGCTTTTTGATATTTTGCCGAACGCGGAAGATGTAAGTGACATGTTTAAGGTTTCCGTTTTTGGTGCGTTGAAGACACTGTTACAGTACTATTCTGTGCGGATGATGAATCTGATGCTGTATATTCAGGTCGCGTTTATTGCGTCGATAACTGCTATTACGTTTTTCATGCTGGAGAAGAATAGTAGCGCGACGGTCCGTGGCGGGGAAATTATTCCGATGCTCACGTCCGGTTTCTCTCGGAAACGGGTAGCGATTCCGTTTTTTATTATAGGGAGTACTTTCATTTTTGCGTTGTGTGGTACGGAAGAGCTTTTTTATACGTATTGTCGCGACTGGCCGGGAGCGAACTCGGACTCGTATTCTGGGAAGATAGAGAAGCAGGAAATGGACATGCGGAATGATGAGCTGACAGGGCTGAAGATTTATGGAGCGTCACTCGATCTGGAGACACAGTCTTTCTCGAATGCGAAAATAGGGGTTCCGAAAGAGCGGACGCTGTCGCAGATGGACGAGATTCAGGCGAAAACCGCGCGCTGGATGGCGGAGTGTGATGAGCATCCGTCGGGATATATGTTGGAAGAGGTAGATAAATTGGCACAGAAATCGTGGATTCAGACGGCCTCGCATACCGATGTTGCGTTGCCAGCGTTAGGAACGGAGTTGCCGATTTTTTATACGTCAGAGACTGCAGATTGGGTTCCGAGCGGAAATCTGTTTATTGTTGCGTCGGTTACGCCAGAAAAATTGGCGCGGAAAAAGACAGGGTATCTGCCTGCGTCGATTCCGGAACTTTATCGTGCAGTGAATGAGTCGAATATGTTGGACGCGCACCACGCCGATCGGGCAGCACTCCATATTCGAATTTTACGGCCCGTTACGGAATCGTTACTTCTGTTCGTGATGATTCCTGTAATCCTGTCGGCTCGGCTTCGGTCGAAAATTACAATTTTCTTTTGCTTGGCGGGGCTGACTGGATTAAATTTCGCGCTTGTAGAAATTGGGCGACTTTTGACTCTTCATGAGGGAATTCCCGCGAGTGTTGGTGCGTGGATACCGATAATAGTTTTAGCCGGTGTCAGTGCCGTTTTGTTTGAGGAATTATATACGTAGAATTCAAACAATTATCACTTTCGTTAAATTTTAACAAAATAAGTAAAAATTTTTGGATATTTTTAAGAAATGCTCTTGCATTTTTTTTTAAGATTTCCATAATATGCACATGGAATAAAAATGTAGTGTACAGCTGTTTTAAAATTTCGCGTCGGTCAATCCTGACGGCAGTCGTCTCGCAGAGCGTAACGATGGTGAAGTAGATTTTAAAATGTGTCGGCTTTAAAACTTTTTTTAATTGTTAAAAACTGAAATTTATGACTTCCAGAGACCGCGTTATTAATACGTTATGTCATCAGATTTACACACCGGTACCCATGCTGTTATCGATTCCGACGGAATTGGAACAGAAACGGACAGAACTCTGTGCGCAGTTGCGTACACGTTTTCCGAATGATATGGAAATGGCATTTTTTAATGTTCCGGATTTCGGGAATGGAAAAAATGCGTCGAATGTGAAAAGTGCGACCAGTGCGCTGGATGAATGGGGTTGTGTGTGGGATTTAGACGAGAATGGCGTGTGGAATCCGTCGCCAGAGCCACGTTATGCGGATATTTTAGAGCTGGAAGGAATCCGATTTCCGAAAAATCCAGTTACATCGGAAATGCTGGAAACGGTAAATCAGTGGTGTGATAATTCGTCTCGATTTATGGTGGTTCAGACGCGGATTCATCCGTTTCGGCGTCTCTGTGCACTCGGTGGTGTAGAGTCGGCGAAGTCGCTGATTCAGCGGAAACCGCGTGAATTGCGGGAAATTGCGATGCGGTTATATGAATATTATGCACGGCAGGTGGATAGTTGGTGCGACACGAATGTCGACGCAATCGGGCTGGAAGACGATTTGGCAGATGAAAGCGGAATGCGTATGTCGGTACCGCGTTGGAATGAAATTTTTGTGCCGATGTTGCATGATTTTTGCTCGAAGATTCGCGCTCGGGATAAATTCGTGTACTTTACCGGGACGGGGAATTTCGAAGAATATATTCCGGGGCTGATTTATGCGGGCGTAGATGCGATTCGGTATGATGCAACGGTCATGGATGCTGGTATGTTGGCGGAGCGTTATGGTCGGCGAGTGACTTTCCAGCCGATTTTGAAGCCGGAAATGATTGAGCAGGAGACGGAAGAAACCCTGTCACAGAAGATTCTTGCGTTACGGTCTGCGTTCGGTGAAACGGAATTAATCGCGGAATGTCAGATGCCTCCGAAAGCTGGAATGCGAAAAGTCGCTACTGCGATGTTGAACTGGCGCCGTCGGATGCCGCAACCGGAAGAGTTTTAGAAAGAATAAACATGTCGGAAACCACTTCGGAAAAGATTGAATTAATTGCCACGTCCACGATGGGGCTGGAATCCGTCGTCGCGCGGGAACTTGTCGGGCTGGGGTACGAGCCGAAAAATATCGAGGTGGGGCGCACACTGTTTCTGGGGTCCGAGCGGGATATCTGTCGGGCGAATATCCATCTGCGCTGTGCGGGACATGTTCTGATTCGTGTCGGAGACTTTCCGGCGGCGGATTTTGGGGAGCTTTTTGATCGAACGGTCGAGTTGCCCTGGGAACGGTGGTTGCCGGCGAATGCCTGTTTTCCCGTGTCGGGGAGAAGTGTGAAATCGACGCTCACTAGTGTGCCGGCCTGTCAGAGCGTTGTGAAAAAAGCGATTGTTACACGGCTGATGAAAGCATGGAACACAGTTTCTCTTCCAGAAGATGGACCGAAATTTCCGATTGAGATATCACTACTGAAAGACCATGCGACGCTGACAATTGACACGACGGGTGAGGGGCTTCATCGGCGTGGGTACCGAAAACTGGTCGGTGCGGCTCCGTTACGTGAAACGCTCGCCGCCGGGCTGGTGTTACTGAGTTATTGGAATCGAAAACGTCCGTTACTTGACCCGTTTTGCGGAAGTGGAACGATTCCGATTGAAGCGGCACTTATTGGTCGGAATATCGCGCCGGGACTCCGTCGGCATTTCGTCTCGGAAGCGTGGAGTTCTATTCCGTTTCATGACTGGGAAGAAGTCCGACTGGCGGCGAGAGACGCAATTCTGCCGGCGTTGCCGATTCCGATTCTGGGGTGTGATATAGACCCAGAAGCGGTTGAAATGGCGCAGTATCACGCGGAAATGGCAGGCGTCGCGGATGATATTCGGTTTCAGTGTCGCGACTTTCTGAAAACGGAATCGGACGCGGAGTATGGGTGCGTCATCACTAATCCGCCGTACGGAAAGTGGATTGGGGAGTATCATGAGCTGAAAGAGCTTTATTTCTCGATTCCCGGCGTGTTGCAGAAGTTGCCGACGTGGTCACATTATATTTATACCGGATTCCCCGATTTTGAGCGTCATATCGGGCAAGAAGCGTCCCGACGACGTAAGATTTATAACTCACGGTTGGAGTGTACCTATTTTCAGTTTTTCGGTCCCCGACCACCGGAAGAAGGCGATGAGACAGGTTGTAAATCGACGGATGAAATTGAAACGGAAAGTGTCGAAAATACGGAACGGAAACCGATTCGGGCGGCGTTCGGTGGGTTGAGTGACTCGGTGAAGAATTCGGCGGCGGATTTTGAGCGTCGGCTGGAAAAATTGGCCCATCATCTACGTCGGTGGCCGACACGGAGAGGGATAACGTGTTATCGGATTTATGACCGTGACATTCCAGAAATTCCGTTGGCGGTGGACCGGTATGAGGACTGTCTGCATATTGCTGAGTATGACCGCCCACATGATCGGACAGCGGCACAACAGGCACAGTGGATGGAACTGATGGTTGGAATCGCGGGGAAAGTTCTCGATGTACCACGTGAACGGATTTTCCTGAAACAGCGTCGCCGACAGCGGGGAAGCGCGCAGTATGAACGGTGGGCGACTCAGCATTATGTCATTCAGGCGCATGAAAATGGACTGAAATTCTTCGTGAACCTTTCCGATTATCTCGATACCGGACTGTTTCTCGACCATCGACTGACGCGTGAGATGGTGAGAAAAGAAGCGGCGGGGAAACGGTTCCTGAATCTGTTCTCGTATACCGGCTCTTTCAGTGTGTACGCGGCGGCGGGCGGAGCGGAAACCGTGACGACGGTCGATTTATCCAACACGTATCTCGACTGGGCGCAAGATAATATGGAGCTGAACGGCTTCACCGGGCGTCAGTATGAATATGTCCGGAGTGACGTTTTTCGGTTCCTGAACGCGCTGTATGATGATGAATTTTTTGATTTAGTGGTACTCGACCCGCCGACGTTCTCGAATAGTAAAGATCTGGACGACTGGGATGTTCAGCGCGACCACGCGGAGATGTTAAATCTGCTGATTGCGCATTTAGCACCGGGCGGAGTGATTTATTTCTCGAATAATAATCGGCGATTTAAGCTGAATGAGGCGGAAATCCATGGCGTACGGATTCATGAAATCTCGAATCGGACGGTCCCAGAAGATTTTCGGAATAAAAAAATTCACCGTTGCTGGCGGATGGTGAAAGTAGAATCGTAAAAGATAAGAAAGATGAGATAAAATAAGAAATTGATGAAATAACCAGTAATGCAGTTGGGATAAAATGACACCCCATTACATTTCCCACAGAATTAATGGATTTTCGCAGATAGTTAAGTTTTCCTAGGAAAATCAGTAAAATCGTGGGAATTTTAATATTCTGGTTTTCCATAAAATTTCATAGGAAATAATAATTGCACTTGAAATTTCAGGAAAGGACACTCTTTCCGGTAGTCGTTTCAGAACCTGAAAGGACGGTGAAACGGAATTTTATAGTGTGCGGTAAAATCCGTGGGAAATTTATAAAGGAACGTTACAGCTCCTGAAAGAGCGGGAGGTGACGGTAATACACTTCCAGCATGAGGAGGTGCATGACGGTCACGTAATGTCGACCGACGGCCTGTCCCCAGTAATCCGGAGCAGGCTGTGTCGGACTCCAGCTTCCGCGCAGAAGGGGATTTTCCGTTTCCTGGGTGTCGCGGAGTGTTGTGACAAGCTCCGACTGCCACTTCTGCCAGCGTTCATCCTGAAGGTGGAACATGACTTGTGTCGCGTAATACCAGTAATACGTATCACGTCGACTGTCCGTCACGTCTGGGGCATTCTTTATCAGAAAATCGGCGGCTGACTGGAAAGTCTTGGCTTTCGGGTCATCTTTTAAGTAAAGTTGCATGAGCATTCCTTCTGCTGTCATCGCATGTGTCGGTTTCCGCCAGCTACGCATTTCATCATTTAACGGCTTCTCAATTGGCATGTAACAGAACCGACGCCCGCCATCAATCGCTGCGTGACGTACCCAACGCTCAAGATTCTGGAACGCGGATTCTGGTACTTTTAGACCTGCCATTCTCGCACTCACGAGTGCCATCGCCTGCCAGCCGGAAACGGACGTATCCGACTCACCACGCCACACACCATTATTCTTTTCAGGAGTATAACGCCATCCACCTTCTGGTGCCTGAGCACGCACGATAAAGTCCACTGCTCTCTGTGCCGGTTCGCGGAGACGTGCATCTCGAGTCATTCCGTACGCTTCACATAGCGCAATCGTCGCGATTCCGTGAGAATAAATCCGTCCGTACCGATGTGCGTCGGTTTTCTCGCTGAAGAGGCTTCCGTCCGCCTGCTGATTCCGTAAAAGCCAGTTTAACCCGCGATTTACCGTCTGCGCGTAGTCACTCTCCTCCGTCGGTTCCGTATTCAGGTGCGTATAACCCGCGCCGAGATACGCTAGGAGGGATAAACCCGTCGCGGCTGTGTCTGCGTGAATGGTTCCCAGTCCAATTTCCTGACGTGTTAGGGGGTCTGGGGTATTTTCTGGGTTATTTCCCGTTTCGGAATCCTTTTTCGGCAGGAAATTCAGTGACCAGCGTCCGTCCGGGAACTGATTCCGCTCCAGATACTGTAATCCCAGTTCGACCATCTGTTCAGAATCCGGGTCTCCACCCGCGTCGGCTATCATTTTCCGGTGATTCCGCCTGACGCGCTGACGGTAGGGTAATGTAGGTTCCGCACGTAAAGTGATTCCGCTTTCTAGCAGATTTCTATCCGGTCCCTGACTCATCATCGTCGGCCTGAGTGCGTCTTCTAAACCATCTTCTGACCCATTTTCCACGCCATTTGCCACGCCATTTTCCACATATAAATCCCCGTCGGAATGGAAATCCATTTCTCCGTTTTTCATCGAGCTAGGCTGAAACCCCATTTCTGGAGTGTCGGATTTCTGAAAACGGAACACGACTGCATTTTTCAGAATTTCCTCCCGCTCGGAATCCAGAATATTTCCCAGTTCCTGAGTAGGTGCCTGCGCTGTCTGGTCCATAACCGCGTCAGATACACCGTCTACCGTTCCCATCAGGAGTGCTTCCAGCTCTTTTTCCTTCTCTTTATCCGTTTTCATTTTCAGACCGCGCATGTTTTCCGCATCTGCGATTTTTTGTTCCCTTTCCGCTACGCGGAGCTTCTTCATAGCAGCTTCACGTGGATCGATTTTCCTCACACGCGCTGTTTTGGCCGAAACGATTTCTGGAGTTCCCTCACCCGCTTCCGCTTGTGTTGGTGCGTCGGCACTCATTAATCCGTCGGTAGAAATCCGTTGGTTTTTCTGTTCTCGAGACTGAAAAGATTCCGCGTCAGCCTGTGCGATTTTTTCCGCATCGGGAAGTGCCATTTCTCGCTGACGTTTCAGGAGTTGCGCCTCAGAAATCTCCGCGTGTGTTGGGGCGAGCGTCGTTGCACGCTCCAGCATTTCTGTACGTCCGTCTGCGTCCTGATTGGCGTTTTCTGCCAGCTTTTCGAGCGTCTCTTCCGACTGTTTCAGCGTGTCGCGGAGCGTAGAATCCTCTACTTCCACTACCGTTGGCGTTCCTGTTACTGGTCCAGTTGGCGCGTCAAGTGTATTTTCCGTTTCATTTTCATCCTGAAAAACTTCGTCACCGGGTAAGTCGCCGTAAAAATAATCACTTACCATCGACGGCGCCCGTGACTCTTCCCGGAGAAGATTCAGCGCGATTTCCCGTTCCCGACGCTCACGCTCGTGGTCCGGCTTAATTCCGACGACGATTTCTGCCACGGAGAAAAATAGGAGTACATGGAGAATCACACTTGCTGACGCTCCGAGTAAAAAGGCACGCCATTCCGGGTCACGCAGACTTCCGAGATAGATGAGAAATGTGAGTAATAACGTTCCTAGACCGATTAAAAAAAAGGAGATGGGTGAAAGGAACGTCGCGGAGGAAAAAAAGGTTTCAGGGGAAAAGTGTAAAGTGAAGCTATTCCGAAATTCCGCCAAGGCGTGACTACTCAGGGCACCGCCACACAGTCCGACTGCTGTCAGCGTTCCGCCAGCCACACTGAGAAAAAATAGTAACACGACTGCCCATGAGTCGACTGACAGCACGTCAGCGAGTGAATGAAGGATTTTTCGGAAAAGTTTCATGATGGACCTCATGTTATTCTGTCCGTGTGACTGTGGAATATTCCAACTCGAGAGACTGACATATATCCGCCACTGCAACTACCGCGCCGAATGATGTCCGCTCGTCTCCCCGAATCACGACGCTCGGGCCGTCTGCTTCTTTTTCTGGCACGAGACAGAGCTGTTCCAGTCGTGGTTTCAGCTCCTCCAGCGTTACTTTTTCACCTGAAATGTAGTATTCACCATGACGATTAATATTCACAATGACCGACCGTGGAACTGACCAAATGGGCGTCGCTTCTACCGATTGTGGCAACTGAATATCCAACGCACGGTCTTCCTCGTCGAGTTTCGTCGCTACCAGAAAGAACGCCAGAAGCAGAAACACCACATCGATTAACGGCGTAATGCTCAGACTTGCCAACACGTTCCCTTTTTTCAGTTTAACGGCCATGTTTTCCTCTTTTTATCACTAGGGTAAACTCATTACGCAAGATTCTACTCTTTCGGGAGGACCTTGCTACCCGTAAAGAATGAGTGCTCGTAAGGAGGAGAACATTTTACGAATTATTTCCTCCTCAGACTCACCCTTCAAAAACCTTTTAATCGTGATTACGTCGCTTGGATTATGTTTTTTCCTCTTACGGTTTCTGTTTCATATACGACCGAAACGCGGAGGGCATGAAGTGTACTTTTCCCTCAAGACGCTCCATGTACGCGACGAAATTGACGAGGCGAAGGTCCATCTGATAGAAGAGTTTCTGGATTTTTCCCTCATACCAGTGTGCGAGAATCGCTGCCGGAATCGCGACTACTAATCCTGCGCATGTCGTAATCAGCGCGAGATAAATCCCTTCCGAGAGCATTTCCGCTTTATGAATACCGACACTTGAGGCAGTGGCCATAAACGCCTGAATCATACCGATAACCGTCCCTAGAAGCCCGAGGAGAGGAGAAACCGCCGCCGCAAGGTTTAGGAGGCGGACACGTCCGTAAAGCCGATTCGCCTCGTTATCTTTCGCGTTCTGAATCGTTTCCAGAACCTCATTCATCGGACGTCCTGACTTAAAGAGAGCTGCCTGAATTACTCTTGAGACAGCACTCCGATTCTTCTTACACAGAGCGTAAATCGCCCGCGGATCCGCTTTCGCTGAAATCTGAACGTCCAGATTATGGATCAGTCGCCGAGGCAGAACCGCTCCACGACGTAGACCCCAGAATCGTTCCAGCCCGACCGCAACCACGAGGAACGAGAAGAACGTAATCGGATACATCAGCACGCCACCCTGCCAGAAAAGATCCATGACAGCAAGAGGTTTTTCTCCATCTGGGATACTGCTTTCCTCGGTTTTCATTTCTGTGGATTCCGGTTTTACTTCCGGTTCAGGAACCGTTTCCGTCACAGCTTCAGTTTTCATTTCCGTTGCGGTTTCCGCCACCGCTTCAGTTTTCATTTCTGTCGCGGTTTCCGTCTCCTCGCCCCATACACACGTTTCGGAGAACGGCATATTAAACGCAAATAACGTGACCAGTGCGAAAAAACACACGGTCACGGGAATGAATGTCCATTTTTTATTCATGATTCCTCCAAAATCTGATTCCACTCGAAAATTCAGGGAAAGACAGTCCTTCCGGGAGCCATTTCAGAAACACAAAATGGCGATGAAGCTGAATTTTATAGTGAGTCGGGGATAAAAATCATTGAAGTTTTTTCATCTTTCTTTTCGCAAGTTTCGCTTTATCACTTTTCGGATAGTCCTGCAGCAGTTCCTGATAATGTTTCAGCGCCTTGTCCGGCTTTTCCAGCATTTCAAAACACTGTGCCGTCTCGAAAAGCGCGTCACCCTGCAGTTTCGGCTCTTTTACACCGTAAATGACCTGATAGAATGCCTGAATCGCGAGTTCATACTGTTTCTGCGCGAAGAGGATTTCTCCTTTCAGGAACATCGCCTGCGGTGTGAAAATTTCATCGTTCACCGATAAAAGTGTCTCACACTGCGCCAGTGCCTCTTCCAGTTTCTCTAAATGGAAGAGTGCCACAGCCCGTTTAAATTCCATCCGGTTTCGGTTTTTCGAGTCGGGATAAAGTTCCAGAAAATCCGCGCCCGTATTTACGACGGACTGCCATTTTTCAGTCTCTTCATAAATCTGGACAATTATTTCCAGCACGTTTTCACTGAAAACTCGTGGTAACGTCCCATCTTTCCGTACGTCCTTGAGCAACTTCAGTGCCTGACTTCTATTTTTCAGGTGATAATATGCCATTCCTTCCAGAAAACGCAGTTCCGCACGATTCGCCAGAAACTCATTCCGTTCCTCGTCCGTCATGACATTATCTTCTGCAATTTCCGGCAGTTCAGGCTTCACATCCAGCGTCTGAATGAAATCAACTGCGTCCTGATATTCACCGCGATGAAAACGCGCCCACGCGCTCTTCACTTCCGCGTTACGCTGTAAAAAGTCGGGAAGTTCAGTTCTTGCTTCTTTCCCGGCTTCCGTCCTGTTTTTCTTCTCCGACGCGTTCAACACGAGCTGAAACGTAGCTTGCGCTTCTTCCATCTTCCCCGCCACGAACCAGAGCATTCCGAGCTGGAAATCGAGTGACCGCAGGAACACACTTTCCGGGTACTTTCCGCGCATTTCCGCCAGTAAATCTTGCGCTTCCTGCAGTTTTTCCTGTTCCAGATACGCACGAATCAGCTGATTATAAACGCGTTCCAACGAGTCCCACTCCTGATACTCGGCGAGCAGGGCGTGAAATCCATCTTCTGCGATTTTATACTCTTTTTTCTGGAAGTGGCAGTACGCAATCTGATACAGCGCTTCCGGCCGCAGAGCATGTGATTCTTCCGTGTCGGACTCCAGAATAACGTTCCACGCTTCCAGAGCCGCGTCATAATCCTCAACTTCCATCGCCGCAATTGCCTGAACATTCGCGCCACGCTCCTGCATGTTCGATTCTGGGAAACGGGCTGCCATCTCACGTGAAACTCGGACAGCTTCTTCCATTTTTCCAAGTTTCAGGAAACACTGCGACGCGAGAAGTCCCGCCTCTGGGGCCTGTGGACTTTTCGGGAACTTTTCGAGAAACGCCTCGAAAGTTCCAGCCGCTTCCTCGAGCTTCTCCATCTCAATTTCACAGCGTCCTTTCAGAAACTCTAACTGTTCCACGATCGGCGAGTCCGGGCAGTTTTTCAGGCCGAAACCGATATTTTTCACGCAGGATTTATAATTTTTCTGGAGGAAATATACCATCGACAGGTCATAATAAATCATATCCAGACCAGCATATTTCTCCGTGTTTTTTACATTCTTGGATTTCTCCGCGTTTTCCGCGTCTTTCTCCGTGCCTTTACTCGACTTTTCCAACTTCCGCGCGGCATTTTTCGCTTTCACGAGGTGATTACGCGCACGGTCGAGGTATTTCGTGACGAGTTTTTCACTCTTTTTTGTCTGCGCATAATCGCGGTAACAGACGCCGAGCAGATGACGCATTTCAACGGAAGTGACGGCATCTTTCACTTTTTTCTGCGCTTTCAATATGTAGTTGCACCCATCTTTACTGGCTCCACTTTTCTGGAAACAGTACGCGACGGAGACACTCCAGCGATCACGATTCACTGCGTCTGGGTATTTTTCCAGAAGCCGTTCCCAACCCTCACGAGCCGCTTTATAATCGTTCAGCTGGAACAGCGCGCTTGCATTCTCTTCCAGAAATGCCGTCTGGATTCCTTCTGGAAGTCGGCTGAAAGCGTCCCAGAGAATCACTTCACCGGTTAACTGTAGTACTCCGGTATAATTTTCCTGTTTCATCGTGAGCCAGACCGCGCGTAACATGGCGTCGGCACCCTCAATCATGGTTTTCGGCGACTGATTTTTCTGGAATAATTGCCGATAAATCGCGACTGCCTCATCATTCCGCTCACACCCCGCCAGAGCGTCCGCCCGGTCACGCAGAAGGGTGGGGGTATGCTGCTTTTTCGAAATTCGGTCAATTACTTTTAGTGCTTTTTCTGGCTCGTCCATCCGCAGGTGATACAGCGCAAGCTGATGCGTCGCGCTCCGACGCAGAACGCGGTCTTTTTTCGCACGTTCATCCTCCAGAATCCGGTTCCAAAGCGTCGCGCATTCCGCTAAATCATATTCAGTCGCACCTTCCGGAAGACGGTCATTAAAGGATTTCATCGCAAGTGCCTGCTGATACAGTGCGTGAAGTGCCACGGAACTTTCCGGGAATTTCTTACCAATCCGGCTGAACATCTCGACCGCCTCGCCGTAACGACGCAGTTTCTTCATCGTTTCACCGTTCCGGTAATATAAATACGCCAGATTCAGTACCGCCGGAACCTCTTTTTCCGGGTTATTATATTCCGCGAATTCCTCGCCGTCTAGCAGACTCGCGAACGCCTCCGTTGCCAGCTCATAACTTCCCAGTCGGAAATAAATATCACCCATTAACCGCGTCGCACGCAGTTTCCAGTACGTACTCGGCGCGTTTTCCAGGAGTGTCTGTAACGTAATCAGTGCATTCTTATCATCTGGTTCCGACAGGTTCACATATACTTCCGCTAGCGTGTACAACGCACGATTTAGGTCCGTGAAATTCCGCGTCGCCACAACGAGTTTCAGGTCGCCAAGCGCATTTTCGTAATTTCCGAGATGAATATACGTTAACGCTTCATAAAAAGTGGCGTCCATCCGAAAATGACTGTCTGGGAACTGTCCACGAATCCGCTGGAACTGCGTCATCGCTTTCTGCAAGAGCGCCACCGCTTCCTGAGAAACCGCATAATTCCGGTCACCGACAGTTTCCACGCGCCCACGCCGACTTCCCGTCGCCTGCACCGGTAACGTCTCAGCATGCTTCAGGAACGTCACGCCCAGATAATAAACCGCCTCGTCCTGAGCAGGAAATTTTCCGTCCGCGAGCACTTTCTCGAAAATCCGTTCCGCTTCCGCGAATTGGCCAGTCTGGAACTTACAGATCGCCAGATAATGCTCTGCGTATGCAATCTGATTATTCTCCGGGAACTTCTTCAGAAAATCTTCCCAGCCCTTTTCCGCAATTTCATACTCGCCGCCCGTCGTGAGCGCTAAATTTCCGTTAAACTGCGCATCTGCCGCAATTCGGTCTTCAGCCTGGAGGCTGGCGCCCAATCCTGCAATGAATAGAACAAGAATAAATCGGAGCGCGACCCACTCTTTCTGCACGATATTTACGTCAAATCCCTTCATGAAACTGCCTGTCCCTGCCTTCAATCGGTTCCTCGAGCGACACCTCACGGCTTCACCGCTCAATCTTCATTATAACACTTCCGGTACGGAATTACAACCGCTCTCCCGGTAATTTCTCGGTAAAATTTCATAAAATCACAGAATTTTCTAGAATTTTCCATGATTTTCCTGAGAATCTCAGAGAATTCCTTATAATTCCTGAGAATCTCTAAATTTTCTGTAAAATTCCTAAAATTTCCCGAAAATCTATCGACCTTTTCTGATTTCTTTCGATTTCCCATCTTTTTCTGCTTTTCTAAGCTGATTCGTTGAAAAAAGAGGGAAATTTTCACCAGATGAAAATCTTTCTCTAACTTATTTTAACATATAAAAACGCACGGTGCAAATGATAAAATAAAAAAGATAGTAAAACTTTTTACTCTTCTACACGCACAATCCGCACTCTTTTTAGAACCAATTCGATTCATAAAATCAGTAAATTTTAACTAACCGGTATTTTTTTGTTAAGTGTAAAAATCATTATACCGAAAATCTTAATGAGATGTGGAGATGTAATCCGTAATGGACTGTGTGTAAGCCAAGTGTACCTATAATGAAGGAACGGAATGCTCCGGAATTAGGAAATGGTAGAATTACCCAGCATTTACGGATGTCGAATGTAAGAAAATATTGATGTGAAAACGCAGAGCGTCAGAATGGGAAAAGCAATTTAACCATTCTCTAATTACACTCCTTTAGGTCGCTCCATAACGGGCTAAAATTTCCCAGTAGGACCATGAAAAAAATGAACCTTAAAACCTTATTCATCATGAAAACTCGCCGAATTTACCGTGTTGCGGGCGGTTTTCCCATTTTCTTGTTCATTCTTTTTTCAACTGCGTTTTATTCCAGCGGAAATATCCTTTTAGCGCAGATGACTATCGCGGAATTCAACGCACGTCTCGACGCAATGGAACAGGAAAACGCTCAACTCCGGCAGGAAATTGAGACGGCAGCCGTACTGGAAACCACACCGGCACCAGAATCGGAGGCGGTTTCTTTACCTTCTTTACCAGAAATCACTTCTGACCCCGTTCTTGCGCCTGAAGTGACTCCGGTTACATCGACTCCTCCGGTTACAGAAGTGGATTCTGCTCCCATACAGAATCATTCTTCATTA
>JAUNAI010000419.1 GCA_030527705.1 Planctomycetia bacterium
TTCTACGTTTTCTACGTTTTCTGCGTTTCTGTAAGTTTCCTGCGTCTCCGATTTTCTGCGTGAAGAGACCCATGAAACGATTTTTTGCGCTCCGCGTCGCAGAGTAAGCAGATTAAACCCCGGTGGTCGGGTTCCGATCGTATTCACCCAAAAAACGCGATGGTTTTCGTTCTGAATCAGAAACCGTGCGAGGTGCTGACAACTTGACGGATGCCGCCCCCAATCATCACTGAAAATCAGAAACGTAGCCATTTAATTCCCTTTTTTACGTGGTTTAAATCAACAATTTAAAAAGGTGAAACAGCGTCTCACTTTTTACACAGTATATTTTACGCGGAAACAAAAACGATTAAGTCTCCCGCAGATCTCACAGATTTTCACAGAAAGGAGTGAGTTTTCGGGAAATGAAAATCATTTAAGTCACCATGTTTTTCACTTTCCCGGTTCCCATATTTTTCGGAGCTTTTCACAGATGAGAATACCCCGTCGGACGGCATCCGCCACCCCTCTTAAAAAGAGAGGAATTTAATCTGTGAAAATCTGTGGAATCTGTGGGAAATTTTAAATCACTACTTTTCCGTGTAATCTACGGAAAATTTAAAATATTTAGTTTAATAGGAAGCTGTTATTTCTTCATTACCGTGTCGAAATGTTCCTTCAAAAACGTCGCGAAATTCCCTCTTTTCCAGTCATTCAGCGTGCGGAACTGGAAGCGGAGGCAGTCGGTTTCGGGATTCCGTCCGTCCACTTCCGGCATGAATCCTAAATCCGCGATTCTCCCCATCGTGAACTGATTTTTCACGTTAAACAGCTCTAAATACACCGCGTCCGGGCGTTTCGTCGAAATCCGCGCCCAAATTCGGTCCGTTTCCGCCGGCGTAATAGGGACAATCATCTTATTCTGCCAGCCCCAGACGGCATTCGGCGCAATTCGCTCAAGCTCCGCCACGACCGTGCGCAAAACTTCCACATTCCACTTCGGCGACGCTCCACCGAGGAACCCTTTCGGCATTTCGTGCCACTGCCGTCCCAGCGTCTTCCACGGTTTCAGGTCTTCCGGAGCTTCTTCCACCTGCTGAACCAGCGACAGAAACGCTTCCTGCGCCCGTTCAAAAAAGGTCCACATCTCCGCATGGTTAAACTCGTCCCAGTAATGGACGCGCAACTCGATTTCCTGATAACCGTCTTTCGTGTCGATAACTCGTACACGTGGCGACGTGCCATAAAGTGGAAGTTCCGGAAATTCATTCAGCGGCCGTAAATTCAGTTTCGGCACAATATCCGACGCTTGGAACGTATCTTTCGCCACGCGGAAACTCAATTTCAGAAGCCACTCATCACTCGTGAAAATGTGAAGGAATTTCGTCGTACTCTTTCCGGACGAGCTGACGCGGATGACGTTCCGGTCATTCCAGTCGATTTCTACATCGTCCATCGTTTCCAGTTTATCCAGCAACGTATCGAAAATCCGCACGTCCCATTTTGCCGGCGGTTGCGTAGGAATGGGAGACACCGGCGGAAGAATCTCACCGTGTGCCGGAACGGTCGAGCGACAGCGCGTACTGCGTCCCTGCGTGTGCCACCGAATTCCGTCCACCTCCCACGGCATTTTCACATCCGCGTTAAATTCCGAGACAGAAATTTCCTCCGTCTGCAATTTCCGAAACGCCTCCACGTCGAAAACTTTCCGTTCTTCGTGTGGGTCGTTTTTCAGAATCGGCGCGAGGAATTCTCCCGTGTAGGAACGCGGTAACGGATTCCGAGTTTTCTGCGATTTTTTTGCGCTGGCAGCGTATTTTACGACATCTTCCGGTGTCCCTTCCGTCACCAACTCGCCACCATTCACGCCCGCCTCCGGTCCTAGCTCCACAATCCAGTCGGCATTTTTAATAACGTCCAGATTATGCTCAATCACCACGACCGTATTCCCCATATCCACCAGTCGGTGCAGGACCTCCAGCAGTTTCGACAGGTCCGAAAAATGTAACCCAGTCGTCGGCTCGTCCAGTATATACAGCGTTTTTCCCGTGTCAGGGCGCGACAGTTCTGCCGCAAGTTTCACACGTTGCGCTTCACCACCGGAGAGCGTCGGCGCAGGCTGTCCGAGCGTAATATAATCGAGACCCACATCACACAACGTCTGCAAAATACGCCGAATCACCGGCACGCCACGGAAAACTTCCAGTGCCTCCGCACACGTCAGGTTCAGAATGTCGGAAATTGAGTAGCCTTTAAACCGGACTGAGAGCGTCTCCGGTTCATAACGGTGACCTTTACACTCGTCGCATGTGACCCAGACGTCCGGGAGGAAGTGCATTTCGATTTTAATCTGACCGTTCCCCTCACACTTCTCGCACCGTCCGCCTGGAACGTTAAAACTGAACCGTCGCGCAGTGAAACCTCGCATTTTTGCGTCCGGGAGTTTCGCAAAAAGCTCACGAATATGCTCGAAAACGCCGGTGTACGTCGCCGGATTAGAAGTCGGTGTGGTCCCGATCGGACGCTGGTCCACCTCGATAACCTTATTAATGTTATGTACGCCGCGAATCACATCATGTGCACCAGGAACCGTGCCAGCTCGGTGAAGAACGCGCGCAAGCGAGGCGTAAAGAATATCCTCCACGAGCGTACTTTTACCGGAACCACTCACCCCCGTCACGGCAGTCAGCGTCCCCAGCGGAATCCGAACGTGAATGTTTTTCAGGTTATTCTGTCGTGCTCCCACAATTTCCAACCACGGTTGCGCCACTAGATTCTGTGAAGTAAGCGGTTTTTCCACCGTTTTCGCAGATTTTAACCCTGTTTTTCCAGTTTTCGTCCCT
>JAUNAI010000420.1 GCA_030527705.1 Planctomycetia bacterium
TAATGTAAATATTGGAAATAACGAGAATTCGACCGCGACGATTAATATTGACGGTGCAAATGGCATTTTGAATGTTACAAAAGGGATAAATATCGGAAGTGCTAATGGCTCGACCGCTATCGTGAATCTTAAAAACGGAACGTTTAACGCGAATGATACGGGCAATACTTTTATTAATGTCGGAGCGAATGCCAATGCGAAAAAAGCGGAATTAAACGTGTCGGGTGGAACGCTGAACGTGTCAAAACTTAATATTAATAATTCCAGCAATTTTACGATGACAGGCGGAAACGCGACGATTTCATCATTAATTTTCAGTGATAATTCAACAGGAAATGTCGGTGGAACGACGAATATTACGACGTTGAAACTGTGGAAAAACGCCGTTGCGGAACTATCAGGAACTCATACGATTTCGGAGATTTCCGTCGATGACAATACCGAATTAATCATCACAGGAACGGTTGGCGGTAACGGAAATAACGTTACAGTTGGCGTGATAAAACAAGGTGTTCTTACGATTGACGGCGGAAGTTTAACGACGGATGGTGTCAATGTTCGTAAAAATGCGGTTTTGAATATTATCGGTGGTGGGAAACTTACGACGAATAATACGCTCAGAACCTCTTCAAGTAACGACAAGATGGAAGCTGGATCGCCGACAGTGAATGTGATTGACGGTACTTGGACGGCGACCAGCTGGATTGGTCATGGTTATAATGTTAATTCTGGCGTGATTAACGTATTCAGTAAAGGCTCGGTGATTCACACGAATGCTGGCGCATGGTGGCCTGTAGGTGATGGTGGAACCGCGATTATAAACCTTTATAAGGGAGGAACTATCGATACCGCCAAAATCGGATTTATGAAAGACGGAACGATTCTGAATTTCGTCCCAACGGCGGCGGAATCGTGGAATTTCACAGCGAATACGTTGACTTTCGACGGCAACGCAAAAACTACTTTTGGCGAAGTAAACGGAATCACGGCGTTTAACGATGAAAATTATCAGATTGTTCTCACCAACGCTTCTGGTAACCCGAATGTTCAGTCGAATGATTATTGGGACGTCGCTTATGACGATACGACGAAAACCCTCAGCGCGAGCCTGAAAAAAGACGTACTGACATGGACGACTCCGTGGAAAGTAGCGTGTGCGACGGTGGACGATGGAGTTTCGGGTCTTGCGGACCTTTCCATGGTTGAAGCGGATGATCATGGGAATTATACTTTCGAACTTTTTCTGCATGGTGTTGGTGATCGTGACGCGCTGGCAGATTATTTCACGGAATCCCTTGCGCTCTTTACTGGAATGGACGCAGAAAACGGAAAATTCGAGTATCTTGGCGACGGAATGGAAGCAATTTCCTATATAGGTTCGAGTCTTTCGGACTATTTCTACTGGGATTTAGCGGCTTATAACCTTGCGAATAACACCAGTTTCAGTTTCGGCGCGGTTCCGGAACCCTCGACGGTCTGTCTGCTTCTTGTCGGACTGGCTGGTGTCAGATTTTTACGTCGGAAGAAGTAGGAGTCAGTCAACTTTTCCCATTAAAAGGAACTTTCATGGAACGCGTTACAGCACTCTCGACTTTCACTAATGCGGTTCTTGCGGGAATCGCACTTGGAATTGCGGGGACGGTGAACCTCTCTGTTGGTGGTGGTATTCCCGGCGCGTTCCTGTTCGGTTTCGGACTATTTTTAATTCTCTGTTACACATTTAAACTGTACACTGGTGCGATTGGGTATCTGTTCGAGCAGAAACCGGGAGAATTCTGGTGTTATGTAAAGACGCTTATCATAATTTGGCTCGGTAATTTTGCGGGAACGGCACTTGTTGCGTTTCTGATTCGGCAGACGCGACATGCGGCGAAAATCGTGCCGATGGCGGAAAACATGTGTGTGGGAAAGCTGGCCGACACGCCGATAAGTATCCTGATTTTAGCGATTTTTTGTGGTTTTTTAATGTATGTCGCTGTCGAAACGTTTCGGCGTGACCTTCCGTCGCTCTTCCGTTTCGCGATGGTTTTCTTATGTGTCATGGTCTTTATTCTGTCTGGTTTCGAGCACTGCATCGCGAATATGTATTATTTCTGTCTTGCGGGCTGTTTTACAACAGGGCATACGCATGTCGTCTTGGCGCACGGTCAGGAAATTGCATACGCTCCCCTGCCAACGCTCGGTTATTTACTCCTCATGACGCTCGGAAACTCCATCGGTGGATGGTTTTTACCGATTATGAGTCGATTCCGGGGATAAATTTTTTTCTTTAAGGAACCACTGATTAAGTCGGACTGGGTACGTGGGCATCTCGCACGCAAAAAACACTAAGCGTTTCAAAAATCAATTATAACCAATTTCGCAATCTAGAAAAGATTTATTTCCTTTATCCCTTTACTGCCACTCTAAAATAATTCAGACGGAAAAGAAATTCCGCCTCGGCATTTTTTATTTTCATTTTTTGATAAGCGAAAATGAGAATATCTTCAAAATTTTAACTTAATAGAATAAAACGAGGTTATTATGAAAAAATCAGGTATTTTCACACTGTCATTAGCCTGTGCCGCCACGTTTTTCTCTTTCGCAATTGCGGAAAACGGAACGGAAAACACGACGGAAACCGTCACGGAAAATGCTGTCAAGTCGGCCGAAGCCGTGAAAAGTGGTGAGAAGAGCGCGGAACAGCTTCAGTCTGAATCTTTTTTAGAGAAGACGAAAGAAGCGGTCCGGAAGGCTGAAGAGAAGGTCAGCGACACGGCCTCCGCCGCAATCGAGAAGACGAAAGAGGCCGCCTCCGCCGCGGTCGAGAAG
>JAUNAI010000421.1 GCA_030527705.1 Planctomycetia bacterium
TATCTGTGTATTTGGTGTTTTGGGTGTTATGGGAGTTTTGGGAGATTTTTTCCGCGTTTTCAGTAGCCGGATTTTCTCCATTTTCCACTTTTTCTACATCGGTTTTGGCGTCTACGTCTGGATTTTCGACTTTTTCAGCGTTTTCACCTGTTTCCGTATTACCATCTTCTGCTGTCGCGTCTTTTTCCGCATTTTCTGCGTTTTTCTCGGCGTCTTTATCCGCATTTTTCGCGTCTTCAGCGATTTCATCGGTTACTTCTTCCGTCACGTCCTCAACGACTTCTTCCACAATGGTTTCTTGAGTGTTTTCGGCCGGTTTCTGCGCGACTTTCTGGTCACCGTCACCACCAGTTAGCGTGAGGACGAGAACTAGTACCAACAGTAATAAGAGTACTCCACCTGCGGCACTTACGCAGATGATTTTCTGTTTTCCGCTAGCATTCGACCAGAAATTTTTCGTCTTCATAAGGCCGTTTCCGACGCCTGTCTTAACTGTATTAAGGGCTGGCTGAAGTTTTCCTGTGCCTTTTTCTGTAGTATTCTTATCTGTAGCGGATTTCTTCGATTTAGCTGTAACCTTCTTACTTACGCGGGATTTTTCGGCAGATTCGGAGTCCAGATTCAGTGAAGGAATATTTCCCCCTGTTTTCTTCGTACTGACCGTCGGTTTTGGAGTGGCGACGTGGAGCGTGAAAACTTCCTCATCGTCATCATCGTCGTCATCATCCAGAAGAACTGCCTGAACCATTTTCGGATGGGGAGCGTCAGCTTCAGTCGATTCTGAGTTTCCGATTTTCCCAATCATTCCGGAATTTTCCGTACTCCATGGGCTTTCTGATTTCTTTTCACTTGGAGCACCAGAAAGTTCTTCCACACTGGCCACGACGGTATCATCTGCGTCGTTTACACCATTTTCGACACGCAGTGCGGAGTCATGTAAATCGTTACTGCTACCGGAAAGTGTATTGAAATCGATACTGATACCAGATTTTCCAACGCTGGATTTTCCTGTTCCAGACTTTCCTGCGTTGGTGAGGCCGGAGGCTTCTGTGAGTTCGGAGGCTTTTTTCACCGCGCTTAAAGCTGAAATCTTGGAATCTTTCGCGTCTTTTCCCGATTTTCCGCCTTTCGTGAATTTTCCGAAAAGGCCTGACTTGCGGATGTTACTCGACTTACTGGCAGAACCGACACTGGAACCTGAGGTGGTTCCGGAGCCGGAAGAGAAACCGGAAGCGGAAGAGCCGGAGGAAATGAATTGCGAAAAATCAAGAGAAATGGAACTTTCACCGCTCGGGTCATTGTGTGAACTGGTCGAGAGCCACTGGGTAAGTGCTTCCACTACGTCACTGGCGGTAACATAACGTTCATCGAGAGGACGGGCCATCATTTTCATACAGATGTCTCCCAGCATCTGGGAAAGTTCTGCATTTACTTCATGCGGATGAACAGGGTCCTCATTCTGATGCTTCAGAATCCGTTCCGGCATCGTGTCGCCCGGGAAGGGAATGTTGCCTGTCAGAAGGAAGTACATGACACAGCCAAGCGAGTAAATGTCCGACTGCGGTGAGGCGTTCGCGTTATCATCTGCGACTTCCGGTGCCATGTAATCAACCGTTCCGATCACATTCGCGTTCGCATCAGAATTCGCGCTGGCTTTACTGTCGGTGTGCGAGTGAAAACGTGCAAGACCCATGTCGAGAATTTTGACCTGATCCGTTTCTTCATTTAATAAAAGATTGGCCGGCTTGATGTCACAGTGAATCATATTTCGCTCATGAGCGTGCTGTAACGCGCTTGCTGCCTGGTGCATATACCGTGCCACTCGGTCTTGCGGCATGGTTCCATTTTTCTCGATGAACTTATCCAGGTCCTGCCCCTCGACATACTCCATTACGATATAATACCGGTCACCCTCTTTATCGACACTGTAAGCGTGCACGATGTTCGGATGATTCAGAGCCGCAATCGCACGCGCTTCATTCAGAAACCGCGCCTGCGCTTCGGGGTCTGTGACCAGATCTTTCGCGATAATCTTTAACGCGACCGAACGATTCATCGTAATATGTTCCGCACGGAAAACACGTCCCATTCCACCCGCGCCGAGTAGTTCAATCAGCTTATATTTCCCTAGAAAAAAGGACGCATTTCCCGCAAGCAACTGTCCCGCCTGCCAGCGCGTCACCAACTTCTTACGGAACAGAATCTTCAGAAATTCCTGACTATCAGGATGCTGTTCACTGATCGTCCGCGCCTCCTCCAGATCTTTTAACTGAAGCAGTCGGCTTTTCTCAAGGATTTTCATCACAGTTGAAGAATCTTTTATGGCCATTTTTCCCGTCCTAGTGAATGCCACCGCGTCCGGCGACATCCGTATATATATTAAGTCGAATTTCTTTCCTGAAAACCGGGTTGCCCGCGTCGGCTTCCAGAATAACCTTTAAGGCAACAATCCATTTAATTTTAATCGGTTTCTCGCAAGTTGTCAAGAATTCCCAACGAAAATAGACAAAAATTTCCCGTTTTTTTCTAAAATTTTTCCGATTCTGCCAGTTTTTTATCCCCTACCACATGAAAAGTAGTGAAAAAAGCCAGAAAAGAAGGGAGGTAAGTTGTTGTAAACACGGAATAACGGGTATATGAATGGTCGTGTGAGTGACGGCTCGTGAATACTGGGTAACAGAAGAATGTGGGAGGTGCTTTAGCTTTTTTTCTCACGCCCCTTGTGAAAAAGGACGTTTTTTGGTATATTGGAGGTATTTCATGAAACTTTATGTAATTTTACGTAATTTTACGGAGCTTTATGAAAC
>JAUNAI010000422.1 GCA_030527705.1 Planctomycetia bacterium
GTGCTGGAGCCGGATTTTCAGCGGGTTTTTCTGCTGGTTGTTCCGCGGGTTTCTGTTCTTGTGCTGGCACCGGAGCGTCGGCACTTACGAAAGTCGTGGTAAATGAAGTTACGAGAAGAATTCCGAATAAAAAACGTGTAAAACGGCGCATAGTTTATCCTTATTTCTGTAAAAACGTGTAAAATACCTTACTGGTATTATTTACCCATTTTCACTAAATTGCAAGGGGGAGGGGCCGAAATATTCCAAAATATTTTCTGAATAGAGTAAAATTTATGGTAAAAAGTGTGTTTCCGGATTTTTTCTTGAAAATTTTGGAATTATTTTTCGTGAACTTCCTGTGGGGGGCTTTTCCAATTTTAAATTTCGGGTATCTTATACGTATGTGTATGATTTTATACCTGACGCATTATAAAATTCCGCTTAACCATTGTTTCATGTTGAAGAGAGAGTAACTTGAAGGCCTCTCCTTCCCTGAATTTTGTGGCGGAATCCGTATATTTTAATTCCTTTTATTTTCCGCAAGTTTCCATTTCCGGAGAAATTTCATGCTTACATGCGCTATTATTTCGCTTGGATGCCCTAAAAATCTGGTTGACAGTGAACAGATGCTCGGTCTGTTAGAGCAGCACTCGTTCCAGCCGACTTATGACGTAGAAGACGCGGACGTGGTGATTATTAATACCTGTGGTTTTCTTGCTGCGTCACGTGAAGAAGGAATGGAAAATATCCGCGAGATGGAAGAATTACGTCTCGCCCCGACTTCTCCGTTACGCTGCCTGATTGTCGCTGGCTGTCTCGTGACGCGGGATAAAGAAGAACTTGTCGAAAACTGTCCTGGAGTGGACGCTTTTTTAGACGTTTTCTCACGTGACAACGTTCTGGATGCCGTAGCAAAAATCTTTCCCGACGAAGTACGTGAAAGTGCGAAAAATACGGATGGAAACACGTGCAAGAACGGAAATGCTGACGAGAACGGAGAGAAAGGGGCGGAGATCGCTGAAAATATTGGAAATCTCCAACTTCCGATTTATGAAAAAACGGAACCGTTACGTGAGACGTATTATGAGCGGACACCGGGAATCGCGTCGGACCCGTACCGTTTTCCGTTATTACCGCCGCATATTGCGTATCTGAAAATTGCGGAAGGGTGTAACCGTCGGTGTGCATTCTGCGCGATTCCGAATATCCGTGGAAAATACACGAGTAAACCGATGGTGGAAATTGTGGCGGAAGCGCGGAAATTAGCGGAAAATGGTGTGAAAGAGCTGATTTTGATTGCGCAGGATACCAGTTTTTACGGAATGGACCTACGGAATGCCGATGGAACGCCGACGGAGGACACACTGGCGAATCTTCTGCGACTTCTGAACGACGTAGAGGGAATTCACTGGATTCGTGTGTTGTATCTGTATCCGCAGAATTTTGGGGAAGACCTGATTCGCGCATTGGCGGAGGTTCCGAAAGTCGTGCCGTACGTGGACATGCCGTTACAACATATTAATGATCGGGTGTTAAAGAATATGCGACGTGCGGCGGGACGCGAGGAGACGTTGTCGCTTCTTGTGCGTTTACGGGAACGGATTCCTAATCTCACAATTCGGACGGCATTCATCGCAGGTTTCCCGGGCGAAACGAAATCGGAATTCGAGGAATTACTTGCGTTTTTGCGGAAACAGCGTTTCGAGCACGTCGCAGTGTTCCAGTTTTCACCAGAAGAGGGAACCCCTGCGGCGGAAATGGCTCAGCAAGTTCCAGAAAAAGTTTCTCTGAAGCGGACGAATGACCTGATTTTAACCCAGAAACGTATTTCTGCGGAATGGACGCGAAAACTTGTTGGTCAGACACTGGAAATTCTCATTGATATGGAAACCTCCGAGCCGGGTACGTGGGTTGGCCACGGGCCGTTCGGTGCTCCGGAAATTGACGGAAATATTTACGTTTCGGTCGATGAAGATATGGACGAAAACGGTGAGATTAGTGAAAACGGTGAAATTGGCGCAGGACTGGAAGTCGGCGCGTTTTATATGTGTGAAATCGTTGGGGGTGACGAATATGACCTTTTTGCCGTCCCGGTGAAGAAGGTGGAACTCTGATTCGACACGAAATACCAAAATTACGGAAAAACGGGAAATAGACTGATTCCACATGAAAATTCAGTGAAGGGTATTCCTTTCGGTAGTTGTTTCAGTAATACGAAACGACGGTAAAGCGGAATTTTATTATGTATCGGATATAAAATATGTTTGTTGAGACTTTTAAGCGTTATCGGATGGAAATCGATTTACGGCGCTATACGTTCTCGGTTCCGACGCTCCCGGAGGATTATTACTGGGAAAAGTGGTCACCAACGCTCATCGAGGCGCATGCGACTGCCCATTATATGAGCTTCCGCGATGAGATGGACGCACGGTTATTCGAGAATTTCCGCACGTATAAAGGTTGCCGACGCGTAATGGAAGGGATCATGAACAAGCCGAATTTTTTGCCGGACGCGACGTGGTTAATCGTTTATCACCCGAAAAAAGAGTATTTTCCGGAATACTGCGCGACGATTCAGGGACTGGTGACGCTTAATGGTTGCGGAGCGATTCAGAATGTCGGCGTGGTTCCGCGACACCGTGGAAAAGGACTTGGACACGCTTTACTTCATGTTGCACTTCAGGGGTATCAGCGTTTCGGCCTGACGCGCGCGGACTTAGAAGTCACAGCTGCGAATGACCGTGCGTTACATCTATATCAGTCGGAAGGTTTTCGGATAGTACAGATGTTGGAAAAACCGGTTTCAACGCGGAGATGAAAAAGA
>JAUNAI010000003.1 GCA_030527705.1 Planctomycetia bacterium
TATTTCTTGATAATGACACGCCCCGAAGGTAATACGACGGAGCGGTTTTTGGTTTCTTGAAATTTTATCTTTGACGTGCAATAAAATTCTATTTTCCCGTAGTTTCGCATTGCTGAAACGACTATCTTTCAGCTATATTCTAACGGAATCCGTTTATACCCGCCCCGAAGGAAAACAACGGAGCGGTTTTTGGTTCTTGATATGTTTTTAAGTGGATTTAATGCAGATTGAGTGTTTTTTGGGTATTTTCTTGGGAAATTTTTTATTTTTTTCTACTTTACCTTTTGCAATTTAAAATTTATATGGTATATTAAAAATATTGAGATAGAAATCAGTATCATACTTTCGATTTTTTTCGAGAATGTAGCTTGAAGTATTTTAACTTTCGGACGAATTACCACCCCATCGCATGATGGGTTTTGTAGGGAGTTAAAGTACCGGGTGTTGCATTCCCGTCTGTGTAATAATATACATAGTGGGAGTGCCGACCCTGTTTGTTGTTCCCTAGTACCTGTGGTAAGGTCGTCCGAAACAGCATAACAGGCGTCGGCACTCCCATTTCTATTTCTTGTGCGTCTTGGGAAATTGTGAATGATGGCCAGATTGACAATTCCCAAAATCTTGTAATATGACTTTCATTTTTCAAAGGAGATTGCTATGCAAGACGGTCCTGGTACTGTTGTAACAACTCAATCCCCGGTAAGTAAATGAGATTCGGGATACGTAACCAATTACAATTTATGAAAGGAAGAAAAAATGATTGATTTTTGCACTAATGTGAGCTTGGAAAGCCCGGTTTTGATGACACTTGTGACTTCGCTCGCAAACGAGAATTCGTATATTACGGATTGTTGGGCTGATAAAGACAACTGGAACAAGTAACGTTTTTTCGAAAGGAAAAATTATGCACGAGGAAAATACGAGTAATTTACAAAGTCCGGCTATGAAGTTACTTGTGGCTTCAATCGCTGATGATAATTCGTATATTACGGATTGTTGGACTGATAAAAAGGAGTGGGATGGTAATCCCTGTTATTATGAATGTTATGGTGATTGTAGCTGTTGGCCAGCTGGTGGACCTGGTTGCTGGTTTTTCGAAGAGTAATGTTTTTTCGAAAGGAAAAGCCATGAACGCGAATACTAGTTCTTTACAGTTGGCGATTCCGGCTTTGAAGTTAATCGTAGATTCCGTGGAAAAGAGGGAAAATACCATATTTAGTTGTGCATTTAATGGATTTGAAGAGGAGTTATTTGTTTGCGTTTGCGACCAATGTCTTTTGAATGAACCACATGAAAGGATATTGGAGAGACAACGAAATGACTCTTGAAAAGATTTATTTTAGTATACAGCTTTAATGTTCCCCTCTTTATGGTGGTTCCTCTTTTTTCTGACGAAAATTGGGGAACCATTGTTGTGAAATACATGAGGATAAATTATAGAAAGGATAAAAATGGCTCGTACGTACGGATTAAAATTTAAACCGACCAATCAGTGTAATTTGCGGTGTACTTACTGTTATGCGGAAAATTTAAAGTCTCTTAATCCAAAGACGATGACACTGCAGGAAGCGAAGGAGGTTTTTGATTGGGTTCTGAAATACTGTAAGGAATATAATTTTGATAAATTGTCTGTGACGTGGCATGGAGGCGAACCGTTGTTGCCGGGAGCAGAGTTTATGGAGCAATGTGTGGTATTATACAGAACTGTTTAAGAAACACGATATACCTGTCTCCAATTCCGTTCAGACGAATCTTTTGAAGCTGAATAAAGAATATTATCCTGTGATTCGGAAGTGTTTTGACTCGTATGTTGGAACTTCTTTTGATTATCTGTCTAAAGAACGTATTTATCCTGACGGTCGGAATGCGTATGACGATATTTTGTCGCAGATTTTGAAGTTGCAGCAGGAAGGATTCCGCATTCATGTTATTTGCCAGCTGGATAGGGAAAATATTCATGTTATTCCAGAATTGTATCGTTTTTTCAATGAAAAGAAGATAAATTTTGCGTTGAATAGAACATTTCCTCCTATTCATGGAACTGCGTGTGCCTCGCAGATTGCCCATGCGATTACGTGGCAAGAATATGCTAACACGCTCTGTGAGATTTTCGATATTTGGCATGCAGATACTGAAAATGTGTCGCAAATTACACCATTAAGCGGAATTTTTCAATCTTATTTGACCGAATGTCCAAGAAGTTGCACACTTTGTCTTCCCGACGGTATGAATTATTCTTCCATCGGTCCCGGTGGGGAGATTTACCCGTGTTCTTGTTTTGACGGGGAAGAACATCTGCTCGGTACAATTTATACGGATAGCCCGGCGGATATCGTAAGGAAAAGACACGAAATGGACGGCAGGTGCATTACGAATGATGAACTTGGTTGCCCGGAATGCGAATGTTACGGTAAATTGTGTTTAGGTGGCTGTTTTCATGCTCGTGCGATTGGCTGGCAACGCGAAGAATGTAATGTTTACCGTGTTGTTTGGAAACACATGGATGAAGTGTTAAAAAAGATGAATTGACACAAGGGTGCATGAGAAAGAGTAGGCCTACCGAAAACTCAATATGTGAGGAAGATGGAGAAAAAACGGAGGAAAAATAGGACTGACCGTGTGTTGAATTTATGGTTTATGAAAATTAAGGGACTTGGGAATGAGAAGATAAGGGGCCAAGTCCCTGTATTGGTAGAATAAAGAGCGTTATTTTTTCTTTTCACACTTTACCGTACGGGTGGCGATGAGGGGGATGCCGGTTTCGAGAAGGTTCGGGATGAGAATCTCGTTCATCACGATCGGCGCAGATACGCGGAGTTTATGTATTTCTTCCATTACCGCCTCTATCTTCTCTTTCGGAATTGCCGACGCAGTTTTTACCGGCAGACGAGAGATTTTCCCACCTTCCACACGTACGGTCGAGGTTATCACACGCGTCGGATTCGTCACTTCATTTTTCCCGTACGTTTCACCCCGTTTACAGGAGTTTCCCGTCACGTTCAGGTTTTCGTCCACCTTCAGACGGCAACCGCGTGGACAGACAATACAAATCAGCTCCGTTTTAGTTTTCTTTTCAGTTTTCATTTTATTCATTCTACTACCTCCACCGTCAGGATACCGCTCGAGGCAACCAGATTTTCCGAGGAAATCGTTAAATTCTCCATTTCTGCTGGCAAAAGAAACGCTTTTTTCACCGTTTTCAGCGTCTCGCCGTTCTGTTTCACTACCAGAGACACGTTCGTGAACGGTTTCTGAACGCGGAATTTCAATACAAAATCCTTCTTCTCGCCGTCCGCGTTTTCAGCGTTACTTTCCGTGTCATTTTTCGCGCAATGCAGAGTCGCGGGTAAGAGATACCCGATACCGTTCCCCGGAGCCGTTTCGATGGCGTCCACATAGGACCGGAGCGTTCCCTGAATCCATTTCGCAGCAGCAACTCCGGCAGTTTCGCCTTCCATACTCACGAAATCGACCAAATCGTGCACGTGCAACGAGTTTCCACAACTGAACACGCCCGGCAACGACGTCTGCATGTTTTCATCCACGAGCGGGCCGCCCGTTTTCGGATGGAGTTTCACGCCGATTTCCGTCAACAGCGGATTCGACGGAATCAGCCCGACCGACAGGAGAAGCGTATCCACCTCAATTTCCCGTTCCGTACCTGGCATGAACTGAAACTTGTCGTCAACCTGACAAATCACGATTTTTTCCAGTCGCTCGCGCCCGATAATTTCCTTCACGGTATGGCTGAGATACAGCGGAATGTCGAAATCGTTCAGACACTGGACGATATTCCGCGTTAGTCCATTCGAGTACGGCATCAATTCCGCCACGCCGATAACCTGACTTCCTTCCAGCGTCATTCTTCGCGCCATGATGAGACCGATGTCGCCGGAGCCGAGGATAAAAACGCGTTTTCCGACGAAATAGCCACCGAGATTCAGGTAATTCTGCGCCAGTCCTGCCGTCATGAGGCCCGTGGGTCGGTCGCCTGGAATCCGAATTGCACCGCGTGTTCTCTCACTGCACCCGGTCGCGCAGATGAGGGCTTTCCCGCTCGCCACGCAGTATCCTTCCGCCAGACTGGAGTAATGCACGTCCTTCTCCGGCGTGATTTTAATCACCATCGAGCGTGTTTTAATCTCGATACCATCTCGTTTTTGCGCTTCGTCGACGAATCTCGCCGCGTATTCGGGACCGGTCAATTCTTCGTGAAACCGATGTAGCCCGAAACCGTTATGGATGCACTGCAGAAGGATACCGCCCACCTCGTCCTCTTTCTCAAGGACTAGAATATTCTTCACACCTTCATCATACGCCGCAATCGCTGCCGCCAGCCCTGCCGACCCGCCGCCAATGACGATTAAATCATACTGTTTCTTTTCCATATTTTTTCTCAATATTTATCACGTTCTGCGACGTAGTTATTATTAAAAATACATCAATATTAAAAGTTTTTTAAAGGGGGAGTGTGAGGGGGAAACAATTTTTCAAAAATGTTTCCCTCCTCACAAGTGTTTAAGGTTATGTTTCTAAACGCATTACGCAAGTTTCCACTCTTCGAGAGGAACTTGCTATCCGTCATGTCGTGACGCCCGTGGAAGAAAACATTTTTGCAAAATTGTTTTCCCCCAGACCCTCTTTCAAAAAAACTTTTAATCGCGTTCTACGAACGCTTGCTTTTCTTGTGTTTTTTCTTTCTTTTTATTCTTCGGGCATCATCTCCGCGTCCATAATCCACGAATTCGGCGACTTCATCCGCACTTCTTCATTTCGAATCCCCAACTCACGCGCAAGAATTTTCACAATCCTTGGCTGGCAGAATCCACCCTGACACTTCCCCATTCCAGGTCGCACACGCCGTTTCACGCCACGGACGGTTTTCGCGCCGACGTTCCGACGAATACAGTCGAGAACTTCCCCTTCCGAAACCTTCTCACAACGACAAATAATGTTCCCAAACTCCGGATTTTCCCGCACAAACGCGTACCGTTCCTCGTCGTTCATGCGATTTAGTCGGACGACCGGGCGACGGCGTGGGTTAAAATTCTCTTTCTTCTTTAACGTCAGCGTTTTCTTGACCATTGCGACCACTTCCAACGCAATCGCTGGGCAGGACGTCAGCCCCGGTGACTGAATCCCTACCAAATTCACGAATCCCGGCAACGATTCCTCGATGATGAAATGTCCGCTCTTTTCCACAGCGCGAAGTCCGGAAAATTGGCGAATAATCTGGTTCGCGGGGACCGTCGGGACCAGTTTTCGCGCTGTTGTCATCACCTGCGAGAGCGTTTCCGCGTGCGTGGCGTAATCATCTTTGCGATCGACGAACTCTGCCGACGGACCAAGAATATAATTTCCGTGCGTTGTAGGACTGACCAAAATTCCCTTTCCGCGCGACGACGGAACCGTAAAAATCGTGTGACGTATGAAATTCGGGTCAAAATGGTCCAAGACGAAATACTCGCCCTTTCTTGGCTGAATCTCGAATTTCGTCGGGTTCACAAAATTATTTATTATATCCGAAAACAGACCGGCAGCGTTCACAACAATCCGCGTGGCATACGTTTCGCGCGGCGTGACGATTTCGTAACCGCCCTCAACTTTCCGAATGTCCGTCACTTCCTCGTCGCAGTGGAGCGCGCAACCGTTATCGACCGCATTTTCCATGAGTGCGATGACCAATTCGAATGGGTTCACGATTCCAGCGGTCGGTGCGAGCAGCGCTAATTTCACCTCCGGCGTCAGATTTGGCTCAATTGCGAGCGTCTCTTCCCGATTTAACATCTGAATCGGCACACCGTTCTGTTTTCCGCGTTCTTCCAGTTCCCGAAGAATGGCGACTTCCTCGTCGTTCGTGGCGATCGTCAACGACCCGATTTTCCGCATGTCGATGTCCAGCTCGTCGCACATCTGGTCAAAAAGTAGATTCCCGCGGACGTTCATAATCGCCTTCTCGCTTCCCGGGATGGGGTCATACCCGGAGTGGACGATGGCGGAATTGGCCGACGAAGTGACTTCCCCGACGTCCGATTCTTTCTCCAGAACGAGAATATCCAAATCATACTGCGCCAGCGTCCGCGCCACCGCCGCGCCAATCGCGCCCGCTCCGATAATGATGATGTCTTTCATGTTTTCCATTTCTCGATAAAAATAATGTTCTGCGACGAAGTCGTTTTAAAGCCTCCCCTTTTAGGGGAGGTGCCGAACGTATGTGAGGCGGAGGGGTCGGGGTGGAAGTCTTCTAAAAACGTATTTCGGAGGGACCACCCCGACCCCTCCCCCGCTATCGCGGTACCTCCCCTAAAAGGGGAGGCTGAGGTAAACGCATTACGCAAGATTCCACTGCGTTCCGCAGAGAAACTTGCTACCCGTCTCAGGGTGACGGTGGTGAGGAGGGAAACATTTTTGCAAAATTGTTTCCCCCTCACACTCCCCCTTCAAAAAACTCTTAATCGCGACTTACGTCGCTTGCTTTTCTTGTTTCTGTTTCTTTTTTATTCTTTTCTTTATTCTTTTTCTTCTACTTTCTTCGTATTTCTCCGCATTTTTTCTTCCCCGACCGCCGCAAGTATCAAGAAGAAAATGCACACCAAACACCCGGATGTCAGGAAAATGAACCCGCCGTTCCAGCCCGCGTTATCGACGATAATCCCCATCAGACACTGCGCGAAGAAAGCCGTTCCGATGAAATATCCCCAGAATCCCATAAATCCAGCAGCCGTTCCAGCCGCTTTTTTCGGAACGAACTCAATTGGCAACACGCCCCCCGTCAGCATGACCGGCCCGTAAATCAGGAACCCAATCGCCACGAGCGCAATCATGTCGATCAGTTTACTCCCCGTCGGATTCAACCAGTACAGCAGTACGAAAAACAGTGTTAACGCCATAAATAAAATCGTCGTCAGCGCGTGTCGCCCACGGAACAGCTTATCACTCAGCCACCCGCACAGAAGCGTTCCGGGAATCGCTGCGAATTCAAAGAGGAAGTAAGCCGCGCCATATTCATGAATGTCGTACCCTTTCACCTCGCTCAGATACGTCGGTGCCCAGTCAAGCACGCCATACCGAATCAGGTACACGAACGCATTCGCGACGCCGACGCACCATAGAATACGATTATTCAACACAAATCGGAAAATCATCTCCCTCGCGGTCAGTTCCTGCTCACTTTTCTCGGAATATTCCGGCGGAAAATCCTTTCGAAATACCTCAACTGGTGGCAATCCGCATGACTGTGGCGTGTCGCGAATCAGTAACCAAACGATGAACGCCAACACGAGCGCAAGCGTCGCAGGCAGGTAAAATACGCCGTATTCCCAGTGTGCAGCTGTAAAAATCGCAACTCCCAGAGCAGCTAGTGGAGCGATACTTCCACCACCGATGTTATGCGCACAATTCCAGAGCGCAAAAGTCCGTCCACGTTCACTCGGCGAGAACCAGTGCGTCAACACGCGCGCACACGGAGGCCACCCGCACCCGCCGAACCAGCCGATGAGGAGCTGAATCACGAACCAGATTAGCAGAATCATCTTAATTGTCTTTCCACCAATCGTGATTCCATGCGATGCCCAAACGCTCTGCAAGACACTCGGCGATGCAAAAACACCTGCTAAAATAGTCAGAAACGCGGTGATAACCAGTCCCAGTGTTAGGAAATTTCGTGCGTTACTCCTGTCCGAGACGGCTCCCATGACGAATTTACTGATACCATACGCTAACGCAACGCCCGCCATGGCGAAACCGAGTTCTGTTTTCGAAAACCCTAATTCCGTGAGATAGGGGCCTGCGAGCGTAAAATTCTTCCTTAACAGATAATACGCGACATAACCGAGGAAAATCCCGGCGAAAACCCGAAGACGATATCCAAAAAACGCACCCGGTACTTTATCTTCTGGCAACGGTGGGGCGGGGGAGGCAGGCTTCAGCAATGAAAACATAATTCTCTTCCATTATAGGGATAAAAGTTGCGTAAAAACGGTTCTATACTGATACCACTTGAAAATTCAAGAAAGGGTGGCCCTTTCGGTAGTCATTTCTGCAACGCGAAATGACGGGAAAGTGAAATTTTATAGTACGTCGGATATAAAACAGTTCCCGACGATTTTCACCCCGTGAACCGATTTTTATTCTACTATTTTACCATATTCCACCGTCATGTCAATACAATTTCCATGATATTTTCTGATTTCTCCAATTTTCTCAAAAAATCTTAAATCTTCTCTTTTTTTCTCATAATGCACTCTGTTTTAATTGTGTTATATTTGGTGTTACCGATTTTTTTAGAAGAGTTGCGAAATTTGCTAAAATTTTCCAAAATTTCCTAGATTTTCTCAATTTAAACCGGAGAAGTTTAGATATAATATAGATATAGGTATATTTATACCCGATGCACTATAAAATTTTTCATTTCTGTCATTTCGCGATACAGAAATGACTACCGGAAGAGCTGCCTTTCCCTGAATTTTCAAGTGGAATCGGTATATTTTAAACAGAAATGGTATTTAGGGGAATTCATGAACTGGCGAAATTGGCTTCCATTTTCCGATAAAAAGAGCTCGCGCAAGCCGATTCCTGAGCAAGGCAGGCGGGAACGGAAGAAACTCCGTCTCGAAACTCTCGAGCAACGTTGTCTTCTTTCTGTTTCTGTGGCAGAAATGAATACATTAAATACGCTTTATTCGGAGTTGAAACTGGAAGCTGTCGATGATTGGAACGTTCTGGAAATAGAGGCCAGGCAGTTAACGACAGAATCCCTCTTATCGGCCATTAAACTTGCGGAATCCAGTGCGCAAAATGATTTAATCGTTATCCGTACGAGTGATACTCCATGTACGATACAATTTACGGAAACGCTTGATATTTCTCTTGATTCTACGGTTTCTGGGAAGTTATCCATCGTCACGTTGGGAGCCGCCCCGCTCCGCGTCACAGGTGATATTCCAACACTGGTCGAAATCGATTCCGGCATCCTCCAATTCGGTGGAATTACCTTCATCGGTCTCCACAATACAGCAGGTTATGCAGAAAATCCCGTTATGGATGGATTTTCTTCCACGCTCATTTCCGTTTCGGAGACGGCAGAAGTCGTTTATGACTCCACTCTTTTCGTTACGGGAGCTAATACGAATCCAACTTCGAGTCTGAATGGTACGTATTATTCCGCGGAATTTAAAGTTTCTGACAGTTCCACACAGTGGGCATATCTTACAGGGCTGAGTGCAGAAGACATCGTGACTCTGGAAACCACGTTCACTTCCTCTGAAACGGATAAACAGGTATTCACAGGACAATTTCTCGATGCGGAAAAGGAATGGAGTAATACGGAGGATGATGAACTCTGCTGGGCAGCATCTCTCGCTAACATGCTCTGGTATACTGGCTGGGGAAACGAGGCACTGGCGACTGATGCTGACGGAAATCCACTTTTCCGGAATGAAGATGACCTTTTCGACTACTTCTGTGATAGTTTCACCGATTACGGCGGTCATACCTATTATGGAATGGAATGGTTTCTCACTGGCAATTACCATGTTCAGGGAGACTCGAACTGGAGTCAGGTCAAAAACTCTGAAAATGGTGGATTTTACACAGGGGATTATAAGTTTATCTCCATTATGGATCTCTCTACTGCCAATACACTAGCTGGAATGAGTGACATGACCACCGGTTTACGTAATGCTTCCGCGGTCAGTCTCGGGGTCGGCTGGTATAGGTCCACCACATCAACGGAGCGTATGGGTGGTCACGCACTCACAGTCTGGGGATACGTTTATGATACGGCTTACAGTTCAGCTGACGCGGCTTACTATGCGGGGCTTTTCCTCACGGACTCCGATGATACGCAGGGAACCGACGCGCGTGAATCAGTGAATCAGTTATGTTATATCCCGATTAGATGGGATTCCAGCAAGAATAACTGGTATTTCATAAATCATTCCTCTTATGGTTACCTAGATAATTTTACGATTCTTACACCGTATACCTCACAGGTTTCTTTATCTACGGATTCCAGGAAGGCGGAACTTTCCACGTCGACGTTACAGGTTGGTGACGCCCTCACGCTTTCAGATGTAGCTATCACCGTCGGAGATAAGGAACAGTCACATGTTTTTACGGTTTCCGTTTATGCCTCGCTTGATGACACGATTTCTGCCGACTCTGACATTTTACTTGGCACGATGACGGTCGACAGTCTGGCGAAAAATACCACGACGACGCTGAATTTTTCGGAATTGGATACGACGCAACTCACGAGAAATACCACCTACCGCGTTGGCTGGGTTTTAGATTCCATCCTTGACACGGATCTCACGGATAACACGGCGCTTCTTCCCGAAACGCTTTCTGTCATTTCCGGGCAACTGGACGGTATTTCTCTTACGGCCCAGTCCGTTACATATGATGGAACGACTCATCTTCCCTTCATTACCGGTACGCACGCGGAGGACCGTATTCTTTATAGTCTCGACGGCGTGCATTTTATGACGGCTTCCGCCCTGAATATTACCGACGTCGGTACGTATACCGTCTGGGCAGCCGTCTCTCGTGATGGGTATCAGGACTGGAAGGGTTCTACCACAGTTACCGTTTCTCCGAAAACGCTCACGGTCACCGCTTCCGCTACAGATAAAATTTATGACGGCACGACTTCCGCGACTGGCTCAGTCACCCTGAATGGCCTGATTTCCGGTGATTCCGTGACGCTTACCGGTGGAAACTGGACTTTTAACTCCGAAAATGTTGGGACACATTCCGTTACCTATTCTGGTTATACCCTTACCGGCTCTGACGCGGAAAATTACACCCTTTCCGCCACGTCCGTGACGACTTCCGCCACGATTACGCCCGCCCTGCTCGACGTGCCTGAAGTTTCCGCGAGTGGAACGTCCATTTCCAGTATGGTTCTGAACATCACTGTAGTCGAAAACGCGGCCGCGTATCATATTTTGGTGACACGCGACGCGGCTGGAACGGAAATCGTGACTGAAAAACGAGTAGAAACTGCCGTACCGGTAACTTTTAGTGAATTGAATGAGGAAACGGAGTATTACTTCACTGTTACTGCGCTGGGAACAGGAAATTACGCGAATTCCGCTACTACTCAGACACGCGCGACCACATGGACACGTCAATTTAATCTAAAAATCCGAAATTCCGGCGTGATAGCGACGGACTGTCTTCTTCCTGATGAAACGTTAGCCATTTCCGGAATCGAGATTACTAACACAGGTCGTGATATGGGGCGTGAATATCAGGTCTCCTTCTATGCGGTTTCTGCACAGAATCCGGAAGGCGATGCGGTTCTTTTATCGACCATTTCTCGCGCGGGTCTTGAGGCTGGAGCTGTCGATGTGTTTCCTGAACAGATTCTGGACCTTTCCATGCTTGCGAGTGGCCAGTATTTATTATATTGGGGGATTACGGCAGCTGGTGTGGAGATGGACACAACGGATAATGTTACCCAGCTCCTGCCGATGTTGAACCTTCTGAGTCACGCGACGATTCAGATTACGGAAGCGACTCAGATGTCGGAAAATACAGGAACCATGCCTGAAAATGGATACGGATTAACGGAATGGTCTACATTCAAGCTCGATATTCATCCAGAATGGAAATCAGAATCGGGTACTGGTAATGGAGCGGAAATAGAATCTGACACTGAATCCGTGACCAGTTTAATCCGAATTGCGTATGACAGTCGACTTTTCACGCTTGTAGAGGTGCAGACGTGGACTGCGCCGGGTGTAGAAGTGACGATTCTGGATTATTCCATGAACATGGAGACTGGCCTGCGTGAAGTACTTCTTCTTATGAAGAAATCATCGGAAACGAGATCGGAAATTTCCTTGAAATCCGTCACTGGAAAAGAAAGCGTAGTCGTGAAGGTGACGGAGAACTCTCAGGAAAATACGACAGTGAACGTTCTAGAAAACGTGAAGGAAGAGAGATTTCCAGCGGTTCAGCTTTCCTTTATTCCTACGGCAGGAAACAGTCTGTCCGCAGGTTCCTCGGTGGAATCGTGGCTTTTCTGTAATGGTGTAGATCAGTCCGTTTCCGTTAAGGCTTTCGATTATGACCTGAATGAAGATGGAAAAGTTGACATTCTCGATCTCGTGGAATTCGCGCACCATTTTAACAAGAACGCGACAGAATCCGTAATCGCCAACGCTTCCGATTTTAATAATGATGGAACAGTCGACATTCTGGATCTCGTGATGTTCGCTCGGAATTTTAACAACGCTACTTCCGTAAATATATCGGCCCCTATCACGGAGCATTCTCAGGAATAGAGGCCGTTTCTTCATGAGTCGGTAATCACGGAAATTTTCTGTGATTACCGATTTTTTCAGCTTCCATTTTCAGTTTACTTTTTCCGGAATCCTGTATTTACCCAGTCGACATGGTCACATGCGATTCCGTCTTCTGCATCGGTTACTTCCAGCCGAATCTGACGGACACGATCGTCCAGTGGAATATCGAAATGCCAGACAGGTACGGTATCATTACTTAAAATCGGCGATTCACCAACTAAAATCGCTGGTTCACCCATTTCACATACATCCGTCCAGATGCGAATAATAACGGAACGGCGATTATCCTGCGTGTGGAAGTCGTCCAGGCCGGCAGTCGCCACGAACCGCGTCATTCCTTCCGGGATATTATACGTCAGACTCGCATTCGCGTGGACACCGACACCTTTTTCGTAGGTTTTTCCCTGAAGTTTCAGTGGATTTCCCATCACGGACTGATTCATCTTCAGCGACCCCCAGCCATTTCTCGCCTTGGCGGTTATATCCGCGATATTCATCTCCGGCGTCGGCGGAACGGCAGGAACCACGATTTTCGCCGGCATCGCCACTTCCACGGTCGCGGGTGCGGACAACTTACCGTCCCAGCCACGTGTCTGAATCGTGTAAGTATACGTCATTCCCGTCTTGACGGCGGTATCAATGTAAGAATTTTCATTCACCGTCTGTGTGAGAATCTCTTCCCCTGCTTTCCGTGTCAAGACGAAGCCGAAATGTTCCTCATTTTCCCAATTCAGCTGAACTTTCGTATAATCCGACTTTCCACTCAGATTTTCGACCGTTTTCGGTACGGGAGTCGGCGCGTCGCCCAGCTCGAAATTTACCGTCCACGTCACTTTTCCCGAATTGTCCGGCACGAAACGTACGCGCAACGTCCGACCTTTCTGCGTCACCGTCATCGTATTACTCTGAATCGGCGCAACTTTCATACCTTCCGGCAACACAAAACGCAACTCGTACGGGTCATTTTTTACCACCGTACTCGTTCCCGTGAGCGTCATTTTTTCCGCATCCCACCGCACGTTTTCCACTTCAAAAAGCGGACTCGTCACGTGTCGGTTCGTGCTCACCAAAATCGGCTCATTCTCCTTCATTTTCGCAACGGAAATGATTCGACACGTCCCACCCGGCAACGTGCAGGCCATTTTTCCCTTAAATGGCGGGACGAACGTATCCGCCCAGAAATCGTAACCGACGTAAGCCGCCTCTGCGTCCAGTTCGAGTTGTTCCGCGCTCTTTTCCAGTGCAAGCGGGTCCGTCGCCGACCAGTTAAAGAACCCGAAAACCGCCACGTCCGGTTTTTCAGCGTTTCCACGATTTCCCGCCTTCTCCGGCGCGGTTACTTTCCACACATGCGCCAGTTCCGCCTCAAAAAGGTCGAGCGGACGCGCGGTATACAGTCTCGCCGGCGCAATCGTGCGTTGCAGAACGTTCACTCGCTCGTCGGACAGCTCCGGAAGCCAGTCACTGAAAGCGTAAAGCTGTCCACTGACCGCCGCCCACGACGTAATCAGTTGTGCGTGCGAAAGCGGAATGGAATCTCGCACATATACCGGGTCGGGGTCATTATACCAGACACGGCCGTTATAGAAATACCGAGCCGTTCCGCGAATCGGACCCGCGCAGATTCCTCTCCAGCTTGAACCGTTATCGGGACCAATCCGCATCGCATCGACCAGTCCGTAAGAAGCACCCATCGTGCGCATATTTTGCGAGACGTTACAGCCTAAAATGAAAACGTCGTCGCCAGCAGCCGTGCGAACCATTTTCAGACCTTTCCGATACACTTCCACATTCGTGAGCGTCGGGTCATCAAAAATCTGTAATCCTAAATCGTCCGGCATGTATTCATCATTCACATAAAGTTGTTCGCACGCCATAGCGGTCCACATTCCGTCATATTTGAAGTATTTATAACCCCATTTATTCGCAATCTGGTCCACTTCTTCATGAACATACTTTTCCACAACTTTATCCGTCATGTCGAGCGACGTTCCACCCCAGAAAGTCTCATACGGCGCGCCTTCTTTCTGGTCAATTCCCGAATAACGCCGTGTGTTCTTCTCACCCGGTTTCGGATACGTGATGGCCGACTTCACAAACCACTCCTGTTTATCTGCATAATACGGGTCATTCCAGTTTCCCGAGAACGGCATGAACCATACTCCGGCAATCAGTCCGCGCGAATTCAGATACTCCGCCGTTGGCTTCATTCCCGACGGATACGGACCTTCCGGATTATGCCCCGTGAAATTCTTCGCAGGACCGTTCAGTCCCCGAGCGCCGAGTTGCCATTTATCGTCAATCTGGAAGTATTCCAGCCCAAACGGGACGAGTTTTTCTGCCGCGACGTCCGCGAATTCTCGTGTTGTTTCCTCGGTACCTGCACCACCATTCCGATTCGAGTACCACGTGCAGTATCCCGAAATTTGCGGTTTCAACACAATTCCGTGTACCTGCGCGACATAATCCGCATACGTTTCCAACCCCGTCAGGCAGTCACCAAACGCGCCGATAATAAACGTGTCAGGAACCATTTTCGCCTTATTTTCCGCATTGTTTTTCGCAGGGACTTCACACCGACCGTACTGTAATTCCGGCTGAATTTCGATATTCTTCCCATCTTCTGAAACACCGGAAAACACGATTCCGCTCCCTTTCAGGCTCGTTGCCCATGCCACGATCACACCGTCTCGCGTTTCAGGACGTGCTACCGCCAAGAACATGTAAGAACCTTTATGACCATCGACAGCCGTCAGTCCTGCCGACCCCAGCGCCTTACATTCCGTCGGAACGTATGCCGAGTTGAGGGAAATTTTCGGTAAATTTATCGCAGAAACCGTCCGCGCCACGTCTCCGACCGTTGGTTGAACGGAAATCGTCGCGAATGGCTGGATGTCGGCGAGAGAAATCGTCATATCTACCATTTCCGTCGGCAGGAATACACGTAATGCGTTTTTTTCTTTCGTAATTTCCGCATTCTCCGGCAGAGCGAAAGTCGCGAATACTTGTGAATTCCGCGTCACCGCCACCACACCGTCCGTTTCCTGAATGGTAAGAAACGCATTTTCAACGGTCCGTGTTTCTGCCATCACCCAGGTTACCATTCCCGTAATCGTTGTCGCCATGATCGTTGTCATTACTGCGACAGAGCGAATCCATTTCATAAACATAATTGCTCCTTATTTTAGGCAGGTTTTTAAATCTTTAAAATTGATATACCCGATACTCTATAAAATTTCGTTTTACTGTCATTTCGCGTTACAGAAATAACGACTGAATGGTTGGTCCCCACAGAAATTTCAAGTGGAATGGGTGTAATTGATTCTCCATGATTTTGGGGATTCCATGCAGAAACTATTATACCTTATCAAGAATAAACTGTCAAGTCACCCGGAAATAAAAAAGTCTAAATGGAGTTTTACAGCATTTCCGCCCCCTCTTGACATAATTCGTGATGAGTGTAAAATAATGTGCCAGTAGTTTTTTGTTCAGTTTGGTGGTTGGTTCTGTTTTTAAAATTTTTCAACATACTTAGGAGTTTTTCTATGGATTTTTCAACTTATTTACAGAAACATCCCGATAATAACGGTTATTTCGGGCCGTATGGTGGTGGTAAGGAGTATTTACCGGCGGAATTGCAACCGATTTTTGAAGAAATTGATGAAGCGTATCGGACGATTTGTCACAGTGCGAAATTTATCAGCGAGTTGCGCCGAATTCGCCGTGAATTTCAGGGACGTCCGACGCCGGTTTATCACTGTGAGCGTCTCTCGCAGAAAATCGGCGGGTGCCAGATTTATTTGAAGCGTGAAGACCTAAATCATACCGGCGCGCACAAGTTGAATCACTGCATGGGTGAGGGACTTTTAGCGAAATACCTCGGTAAAAAGAAGATTATCGCGGAAACCGGTGCGGGACAGCATGGTGTGGCACTCGCGACGGCAGCGGCCTATTTCGGGCTGGAATGCGACATTTACATGGGTGAAATCGACATTGCGAAACAGGCTCCGAACGTGACGCGTATGAAGATGCTCGGTGCGAGAGTCGTTTCGGTTTCTCACGGTCAGAAAATGTTGAAAGAAGCGGTCGACGCGGCTTTTGAGGCGTATCTAAAGTCGTATAAAGACACGATTTACTGCATTGGCTCTGCACTTGGACCACATCCGTTCCCGATGATGGTGCGTGATTTCCAGTATGTAATCGGTGAGGAAGCACGTGCGCAGTATAAAGAAATGACAGGTTTCCTGCCAGAAGCGGTAGTTGCGTGCGTCGGTGGCGGAAGTAACTCAATTGGTATGTTCTCGGCGTTTCTGAATGACCCGGTGGACCTTTACGGTGCGGAACCGCTCGGACGTGGAACGAAACTCGGTGAAAATGCCGCTTCCATGACTTACGGGACCGACGGTGTTCTGCATGGATTTAAGAGTAAAATCCTGCAGGATGAAAACGGGCAACTCGCGGAAGCGTACTCGATCGCTAGCGGTCTGGATTATCAGGGGGTCGGTCCGGAACATGCGTATCTGCACGATTTAGGGCGTGTGAAGTATGAGACGGTCTCCGACTTGGAGGCGGTGGATGCGTTCTTTAAGTTGTCGCGTTATGAGGGAATTATCCCGGCGCTGGAAAGCTCGCACGCGCTGGCGTATGCGATGCGGTATGCACGTGAACATAGAACCGGCTCGATTCTTGCGTGTCTTTCTGGTCGCGGTGATAAAGATGTCGATTACGTCGCGGAGCATTACGGTTACGGCGACGAATTCGCGTTTAAGGATTAAGAAAAAGTTTAAGGATTAAGAAAAAGCCTCCCTTTTAACCGGTATTTCATATCCGAAAAGGTTAAAAAGGGAGGCGGAAATTCTCATTCTTCCGTAATGGAAATCGTCTTCCAGTAACCTGCCTCGCACGCCCATCCGTTCGGCATGTTTTCGAGGTCAATCTGAATCGTATTTCCCGCGAACGGCGTTAAATCGAACGTCACATTCTGCCACTCATTACCGTTGATGACTTTTTCAAGCTGCGGAGAACCATTCACGCGGATTTTTAACAACCAGTCGTAGTTCTGATAATTCCGCACACGCAGATTTAGCGTCGTTTTTGTCCCGGTTTTTACGGCATAACTCCGAGAAATCACGCACGGCGTGTTTCGGTCCAACGGGTGCGTACACAAAACATTTTCTTCTCCATAAATACTTGTGAATCCAGGGTTCATATCCTGTCCGCACTGCGAGGTTTTCCAGCCGGGGAAGTATTTATCCATCCCCACCTGCAACTTGTTCGAAGTAATATAATCGCGAATCTGTTCTAATTCCGCCTCCGTGTACCGGCAGTCCTGCGCCGGTTTCGGGTCCCACGAGAGTTCCAGTGGCATCGGCGACGCCGTCTGTTTCGGAATCACGAAATACTCCACACCGTCCACTGTTTCCATCCGACCACCAGCCGCGACGACGGTCTGACGCGCAAGTTTTTCGCACACGTCCAGAAGTGCCGGGAAATTGTACTCCGTGTACGAGAATTTCGGTCCATTATCCAGTTTTTCCGAGAATCGCGCCGGTAACTTACTGAAACCAATCTGCGTAAAGAGAGCACCCGCCGCGCTGGACGGATTACAGTCGGAGTCGTACCCGGCACGCATGGAAATGAGAATCGTCTGGTCGAGGTCGCCGTTTCCATAAAGAAGACCGAGCAGGATGCACGCGCCGTTAATTTTCACATCAATCGTGCCGTTACTTGCTTTCTGATACTCTGGATTTTTACGGTATTTTTCGAAACATTTTCCCCACGCATACGTCCAGTCGTCGGGGTTTTCCTTATGCCACGCACGCACGTCGCGGACCATTTCCGCATACTGGCTGTCTGCCGGAATCGCCGCAAGACCCGCGTCAATCATTTCATTAATATCCGTAGTGAAAAACGCTTCCGCATACATCGCGCCCATGAAAACGCCACCGTAAATGCCGTCACCGTAATTCATCAGGCGTCCGAACTTCTCACCGAGCGCAATCACGGAATTCGGCAGACCCGGCGAAATCAACCCAGAATAATCCGCTTCAATCTGATAATCAATATCGTTCGGGCAACGGTTATATTTCGGGTGTCCGGAATCCGGTGGAGCAATTCCTCTGCGTAAGTTGTTCCGTCCTGCCAAATTCGCGCACCAGAGTGGATACTGACTGTTCGCGAAATCGATTCCCGCCTGCCGAATCGACGCATTCAGTCCGTATTCTTCGAGCGTCCGCAAGAAAGTCATTTCGACATAAAGGTCATCCTGACCGAACGCCTGATTAATCATTTCCGGCTTCCAGACCGGCACTTTATCTTCGGGAATAATCTGGTCATTCCATTTAAATTCCGTCGGGAACCCCCAGCAGACGCCCGCAATCTGTCCAATCCAGCCGGCTTTCATTTTATCACGATATTCCTGAACCGACAGGCGACGAAAACCGTCGTTTTCCGCCGAAAAACAGGGCGCAAAAACCCCGAAGAAAACCGAAACGGCAAGAATCCATACGCTAAAATGTTTCATAAAAATATCCTTTCTTTAAAAATGGTAGGAAATTGGGGATTATCTGGTAATTATGTACCGAAAGAAGACTTTCGTCGTCAACTCTTAGTCCGGGGTTGTGAAGACGGGAGTACTAATCGCCGCGCCCATCTTGCCAAAACATTCGACCGGATGAATAACGAAACGGACACCTGTCTTCTTCGGCAAGTCCGCAAGACGGATGAAGCACGCACACTCCCCGCCCGCTTTCGACGGTGGCAGATGATAGTCCGTCGCGTGCGTCCGCCATTTTTTCAAGGGTTTTCCATCGGTAACTTCCTCAACAAACGCCTCAACGTCGTAATTGTACGCACGACACTTCTCGCGCGATTCGGCAGCAGGGAACGTCACCTTGAGTTGTGAGGGCGGTGGCGTCTTGCCATCCTTATCGGGTTTCGGTAACACGAGTTCTACCTTTGCCATCGTCCCCGCCTTGAATTCCGGTGCGACACGCTTGACGATACGCGTCGCATATTCATACGGCTTCGTGGCACCCTTGCCAATCGGCAGAATCCAATCGTCGCCAAGAGATTGATTCGTGAAAAATTCGTGGCGTTCGATACGTACATGGTCGTCGCACACCGTAACGAGCATACCCTGACGCCCTTGGTGATGATTGGCACCATTCGAGGCGTTGCAATAATCACACGTCCCCGAATAATTGAGCGAAGATGTGCCAATCGACGTGAACGCCCCCTGCCAAATCGTCTCCTCGTTCGTTAGCGGGAAGTGCGAATGCCCCGAGAATGCGATTGCGTTCGGAAATTGCGACAGAATCCGCGTTGATGTACCGTCGTCATGCCCCCAAGCCCATTTCCCGTAGCATGTATCCTTCGGGTGCGGATGTTGGAAGTAGAAGAACGGTTTCGACGGGTCAATCTCTTTCGCGTGCGCGTCGAACCATGCCTCACGCGCGTTGTGTCCCGTCCAATGTACACCGACAAATTGATAGCCGTTCACCGTTTTCGAATACACGGGCGCATAGGCTTCATGAAATGCACGCTCCCACGCTCCCTTAGGATCGAGCGCGACCACGTTCTTCTGCCGTTCAGCAGGATCGGGATATTGTTTCCTGTGCCAGTCCGACTCGGGCAACACGCAATGGTTACCATAGCAAAAGAGCTTGGTAACGGAACGACCATCCGGTGCCTTATCGTTCGGAAACGCTCGTTCCCACTCCTGCGCGGTATACATCAACTCCGAAAAACAGCCGTAATTCGTCATGTCGCCCGCGATAATCAGCGCATCAATACCTTGCTCACGGTACCATTCAAGTGCCGTTCGAAACCAAGCTCGCGTGTTGCAGTCAAGATGCGTATCACTTAAAACGCCGAATTTCAGGCGTGGCGTGCCCGTCACCGTTCCCGGCGTTACCGCAAACATTTGGCGTACACCTATCGCGGCAGTCGTCGCTATCGAACTAATCAAAAAGGTTCTACGTTTCATTTTCATCTTTTTTTCTCCTTTATAAGTAATTATACCCTATCGCTAGGTGGCGTGATTTAAGGCGCACAGCCTAGCGATTCCTTATCTTAACTTTTTTACTGTGCCGGTTTTAGGTCACGCTTTGGGTCGCACTCGTCGAGCTTAAAGCGCGTCGCTACAATAGAACGACCGCCCTCCGGCGTATGCTGCGTATAGGTCGTGCAGAGAATCGTGCCGTCCGGCAGAAGTTCCACGCCCGAATAACCCGTGTCGCGCATCGCCCAACCTTCGGAAATACGGTGATGCAGAAGATGAATACGGAATTGTCCCGGACGTCCGTTGCGAATATCGTCGTACGTTCCGACCCACGCCATGTATTGACCGAACGTCGGACTGTTGTTACAGATGTCGCGGTAGGTAATCACCCAACGACCGTCCGGCGCACGGACTCCCTGATGACGGTCGCCCGTGAGCCCACGACATGTGTCAATCGGCTCTGTCCACGTCTTCCCCTCGTCGCGACTGAAACACATCATGCTACGCGCCGTATGGCGGTTTTCGCGAATCAAGAGACCAATTTCCTTCCCGTCGTCAGAACGAAACGCAAACGGTTCGCAAAGATTCTTGAACTTCGCCTTCGCGACAGTACGTTGCGGAGACCACGTAAGCCCGCCGTCCTTCGTTATGGACATCCAGATTTCTTGGTCGTCGGTTGGACGGTCGATGTCGTTCTTGATGTGCGCCTGTAGACGTTGACCGAAAATCGCCGTTGAGCCATCTTTCAAGGGGAGAAGCGCTGTGGGTGGGTTCCAACACGCCCATTTCTCCGAGGGACGCTCCACCCACGTCAGTCCATTGTCTTCGCTCATCAAGATACCGAGATACTCGCTCCGTTTCCGCTCGAGGTTCGCCATGATGAAGAGACGCGCCTTGCCGTCCGGTGCAACGATACGATAAATGACCGGGCAGTTCGTGAACTTCTTGGCGTAGACTTCCGGCAGACGCTCATCAACGCGCGTCCACGTCTTGCCACCATCCTTACTCATCGCCATCGGACCACAGGGACCGCCGTGATTCTTCCAAGACCACACGGCATAAATCGTGCCGTCATCCGCGCGAGCGGTCGCCGCTTGAAAGTGAGGACCTTCCGTGTCTTTCGCAACGACGGTCTGACGTTCTGTATTTTCGGAAATGTCCCAAATCGGCAGATCAACCGTCTCAAGTCGCGGATGAGGTACAGTACCTCCGTCCGTCCGGAGATAACACGCGTCCTTGTAGAGCTTTTCCATCTCGGCATTGAGAACTGCACCGAAGTTTTTACTCATGAATTCTTCCGGCGTTAAACCCGCCTCTTTTGCTCGTTTAGAGACACCGTAGTGAAGATTGATGTCGAGACCGACTTTGTCGATGAAAGCCGCCTCGTCACCGTGCGACATATCGATATACCAACGCCACGGGAGATTCTGCTCTTTGACGCGCTTGTTTTCGTCCGCCACCGCCTTCTCTTCCGCATCCGTGAAATCGAAGCCGTTCTTCTCGATGTTCTTCTGAAAGACTTCCGTCGCCGTCTCAGAAAGGATGGGAGCGAAACGCCGACGGATGTATTCGCTTGGCATGAACTTATCGGCAACCGCGTTCTCCACGATGTCCAGATAAAGACGTCCCGAAATACATGCATCTCCGGTGTAGACCGGACGCGAGCCGGGACATGTGTTAATGCGGACGATTTCCTTGCCAATGGTCTCCTCGGCTTTCTTCATTTCCGCGTCGGTGAAAGCGAATCCCTCCTTCAGAACCGTCCGCGCCATCATCACGTCGCCGAGAAAATTCATGTGAACGCCGTCGCCCGTCAGGAAATTGTCGGTAAGCCCAGTACGTGTGCGATAGTCAGCGACCTGTTTCTGCATGGCTTGATTCATGTCCGCGAGCACGCAACCCTTTTCCTTCGCAATTTCGCGCAGAAAATCGTTGTAGGCGACGAGCTTTTTATTGAGGTCGTTATCCACGTCCTCCTGAATCATCGTTGCCGTGAAAATAACGACTTGGATTCCCGCCGCTTGCACCTTGTCGATGATTTTCGTAATGTTCTCCTTATATTGCGGTAGAGCAACACCTCGCTCACCGTGCCACACGTCGTTCACGCCACACGAAAGTGTCATCCAGGTCGGTTTCGGTTCCGCGTTGATAACCTGCTCCACACGGTCCAACATCTGTGTCGATTTATGACCGCTCACGCCGAAACGGTGCATTTTCACCTCGATTCCGTTCGCCTTGAACGCGTTTTCGCACAGATTCACATAACCGGGACGGTTGGGGAAGCCACCAAGAAACGTAATCGAATCACCGAGCCATGCGATCGTGTCGCCACTTTTAATCGTTGCCGCAAAACTCGTTGCACACGCAAGCGCGACCACGCACGCTAAAGTTGACAGAATAATCTTATTCATATTTATCTCCATTTCTCCTTATATTAAAATTTCAATTTTTAATTTTCACCTTTTACTCGAACTCGACAGGCGCGAAGGAGTTGGGCTGCATCTTCAGCGACACACTGCCGTCATCGTTGACGAGGAGAAGCGTTTCGGTGTAGATACTTTCCGTGTCCGTCATATAACAACGTGCATTGGTGGAAAGCGCACCGGAAAGATTAACGTCTTCATCGACTGAAATCGTGGCGTTATCCGTCGCTTTTAGCGTCGCGCCGTTCGCAACACTCAGCCCATTAAGCGTTTTTACATCTGTATTCGTGCCGAAACTGAGCGTAGCCGTGTCGGAAACCGAGACCGCCGCGTTCGTGAAAGAACCACCGAGTATCTGCGTTCCATCGCCGGAAATGTTTATCGTTAGTAGTCCTTTATCCGCAACACCGATTGGACCAGTGAAATTGTAACCTTCCGTCTCGGTCGCGTAGGTGGTATAAAATCCATCCGTCGACTTGGTATTAGTCGCGATATTCAGCGTCGCATCTGTAGTTGCACCGTTGACTAACTTTCCCACGCCGACTAAACCTGCAATGGTTTCTGTGAATCCGTTCAGGTTCAGATCAGAGCCTTTTCGTTCCTCCTTGGTAAAGTAATCAACGCCAAGCAGTACAACGGTAGTATCCGGGAGAACCTCATTCGCACCGATTTTCAGGTATGCCGCCGAGTTCCAGATATTACCACTTATTTTATAGCCGATATTTGTAATACCCGTATAATTGTTATTGATGTTACGCAGTAACACAGTAGAACCATCACAGTCAATGAGAAGATTACTACCGCTGATTTGCCCATCAATAGTAAGCGTTCCTCCACTTGCACGTAATGCGCCAAAATCCTCACCAAGGTACAGATTCTGATTGATTGTTCCTCCCCCCATTAAAGTTGCCTTATTGAGCGTAATCAAGGGGGATTTACCAAGGCATTTTTCACCATTAGTAAAGTTTAAGATTCCATTATTAACGGTTATTGGACCAGTAAATGAATTACTCGTCGAAGAAATTTTAAATCGCGTACTGTTAGTAGGGGATTCAACGTCAAAGTCAATAACAAGACTAATATTTCCTGATATTATTCCTGCATGTATGGGTTCCGTACTATGATTAACATTAAATGTTAGCGTAACACCATCTTCGACAGACGATGTGTAATCCGTCTTGCCATCTCCATCGTTATACGTATCTTTTACCGCGACTTCGACTGTTTTATCTGCCGTCAGCACCACTTCCGCCTGTATGTCACTCGTCGTAAAGGACATCGCCAGAAACGCAACAAGACCGATAAACGCTCCCAAAAAAAATCTTAACGTGTTAAAATATGCAGCTTGGGGGGGGGGGTAATATGTGACGGTTTTGGTTTTTCATAAAAATCTCCTTTTGTGTGAAAAAACCCTCCTATGAATATTCATAGTATAAACAACTTGTCATAAATTGTAATCCGACTTTTCCATCTGTCAAGTATTTTTTTGTATTTTCTCTTCTTTTTTCGGATTTCTTTAAAATTCTCCCAAAATCGCCATTTATTCAGCGGTTTCTTAAGGTAACGTAAGTCGATTTCGGTTTTCACGTGCGCGGGTCAGGTAATTCTCCAGCGCCTGCGTGTCGCCATTCTCGAGGATTTCTCGTAATTCACAGTAACTGGCGGTGAATTGGTCCATCGCGGTGAGAATATTCTGTTTATTGTCCGTTAATATGTCGCGCCAGACTTCCGGACTTCCAGCCGCCAGCCGTGTCATGGAATTATAACCAGTGCCGGAAAATGGGTATAATTTCGGTTCCGTGACAGCCGACAGCACACACGCGAGAAGGTGGGGGAGATGGCTTGTCTGTGCAAGAACTGCGTCGTGTTCTGTGGCAGACATGAAAACAACGCGTGCGCCCGTCGCTTTCCACATATCCTCCACGCTGTGAAACGCATTTTCAGGGATACGATTCGTCAGGACGACTGTTTTTCCCTGAAAGAGATTTTCGTCCGCGGCAGCTGCTCCGGAAGTCTCTTTTCCCGCGATTGGGTGACCACCGATGAACGCGCAACCATGCGCCTCGCAGATTCCGTGAAAATCCTCAAAAAGCGAGGCTTTCGTGCTTCCGACATCCGTGAAAACCGCTCCGGATTTTGCGAAAGGGAGAGCGTAGCGGATAATCTGCGCAATCGTTTCGACTGGCGTGCAGACGACGATAATTTCCGCGTCACGGACGGCATCTTCCAGTCGGTCGGCAATTTCCGTAATACACCCACTTTCCAGAGCAGTTTCTAGATTAGTACGCCGTCTTCCGAACCCCGTCACGACGCGTACGACGCCGTTTTTTAGGAGTGCTTTACCGAGTGACGCGCCGATAAGCCCGACGCCGAGGATGGCTATTTTATTCATGGGAATCGATAAATGGAAAAATGGAAATGGAAAAATGGAAGGCTACGCGTCTGGCGTCGCTGAGGTGTAAAAAATACGTTTAATACAGGGGCTGAGATATTCTTGTCGTCGAATTTAGAAATTGTGAAATAGGAGAGAAGAATATCTCCGTCCCTGTCAGAATTAATTTTAACAGGAAATCTTCAAAATACAACCCCCACCCGAAGAAAATTTTAGACCAAACATGTCGGGGAAGTGGGGAATTTTTAGACTTTTTTCGGGAAATTTTTGCGGAAAAGCGGACTTCCCCCTGTTAAGAAACGTAAAAAACGTGTATAATAGTAGAAAAGAATATTATAAACTAAAATTGAATATAAAAATATAATTCAGATACAGAACTCATTAAGAGGGAATTTTATATGTCCGACGTAGTCGTTGAAACTAGAAATCTGACGAAAATTTACCGCGACTTTTGGGGGCGGCGAAAGGTGCACGCGCTGAAGTCTCTTGACCTGGAAATTAACCGTGGGGAAATTTTTGGGCTACTTGGTCCGAACGGATCCGGAAAAACCACGACGATTAAACTCCTACTTGGTCTACTCTTTCCGAGTGAGGGAGAAGCGCTCATTTTCGGGAAAAATGCTGGGGATGTTCGCCGAAACGAAAAAATTGGTTACTTGCCGGAAGAGTCGTATTTATATAAGTTTCTGACGGCAGAAGAGATTCTTGATTTCTACGGAAAGTTGTTTCATATTCCGTCGGCGGTGCGTCGCCAGCGTGCGAATGACCTGTTGGAAATGGTTGGGCTGACGTATGCGAAAAAGCGACAGCTGAAGGAATACTCGAAAGGTATGGTCCGTCGTGTCGGGCTGGCGCAGGCGTTGATTAATGACCCGGAAGTGGTGATTTTGGATGAACCGACTTCTGGCTTGGACCCGATTGGTACGCGCGACATGAAAGATCTGATTCTGGATCTGAAAAAACAGGGAAAGACGGTTCTGATGTGCAGTCACCTGCTCGCGGACGTTCAGGATGTCTGTGACCGAATCGGAATTCTGTTTCAGGGTGAGTTGAAGGAAATCGGGCGTGTTGACAGTCTGCTGACGGTCCGTGACGTGACGGATATTCAGACCACAGCGCTTCCGGAAGAGGCGATTGCGGAAATTCGGCAGGTCGTCGAGAAATTCGGTGGCTCGGTGAAGTCGGTTGGCAACTCGCGGACGACGCTGGAGGAGCTGTTCTTGCGTATCGTGGAAGAAAGCCGACAGCATCCGGGACGGCGTGCGCACGGAGGTGACTCGAATGGTAATTGAGGAAAATGTACCGAGTATTTTTAACTGGTTACCCACGGCAGCGCTTGAGTGGCTGGCGGCGGTCGCGTTTTTCTTCGTGTTGGTTGGGTTTCTGGGAATGCTCTTTTCCAGTCTCCGTATCGGTCCAGGAAATGCGTTTCGGCTGGTGTGGAAGACCGCGTGCCAAGCGTTTATGGAAATCGTTTCCGTTTCGCCGAAAACGATTGGCGCGCTGGGAATGCTGACGTTTAAGGAAGCGATTCGGCGGAAAATCGTGGTCGTGTTCATCATTTTTGTGATGATTGTCCTATTTGCCGGAATGTTTCTGGACCCGACAAGTCCGCACCCGGCACAGTTATATATAGGATTTATTTTCAGCACGACAGCTTATCTGACGATTGTGCTGATGTTACTCCTGACCGCGTTCAGCTTGCCGAGTGATTTTCAGAAGAAGACGATTCACACGATTGTGACGAAACCGGTTCGGGTGTCGGAAATCGTGTTGGGACGTATTTTTGGTTTCGTGATGCTCGGAACGATGCTCCTTGTGCCGATGGGAATCGTGAGTTATGGTTTCGTCGTCCGTGGACAGGCGCACACGCACATTGTGAAGAGTGACGACTTGACGCAAGACCGAAAAAATCCGTCGCTCGATCGTGGACTGACGAGTAACGCACGGGAACACCGTCATGAAGTGGTTTTTGACAAGGAAAATCAGGTTGCGTACCTGACGCCGACGCGGGACCATACGCATGATATTACGATTCAGGAAGGGAAGGACGGAGCGCGACATTTCACGCTCGGAGCACCGGTGGACATGCTGAAAGCGCGTGTCGTGCAGTACGGTAAAATCGGTTATCTGGATCAACGCGGAATCGTGTCGAATAAGGGTGTGAACGTCGGCGACGAGTGGGAATACCGGAGTTTTATCGCGGGAAATACGGATGCGGCGTTTATCTGGCAGTTCGAGAATATTACGCCCGCCGCGCTGGTCGGGGACGAGTTACAGTTCGAGTTCACACAAGAAGTGTTCCGTACGCATAAGGGAATCATTTCGCGTCAGATTATCGGGGGATTTTACATCCGTAATCCGGAGACGGGGCTGATGCTGGAAGTGGAGATTTTCCAGTCGAAAGAGGGTGGAACGTCCGTTTTCCGTGTCCCACGCACGATTAATATTAGTGCGGATAAGATGAATCTGAAATCGTCGCAGCGGAATCCGAATGGGACGAGCGGTTCTCGCGCTTCTGCCGTCGCAGTGAAGATGGCACGTCAGGGGGGTGAAGTGAAATCGTATCCATCGGACGATAAATTGAATACCGGCGGAGCGAATCGCGCGGAATTCGACCTTTTCACGGATTTCGTTGCGCCGGAGTCGAGTATGTTCGACGAAAATGGGAAGGAAATCCCACGGAAAAACGTTATGGAAGTGTGGATTAAATGTCTGGAACGTGGACAGTATTTCGGTGCTGCGGAGCCGGATATGTATCTGCGTCACCGAGACGCGCCGTTTGCGTGGAATTTTGTGAAAGGTTACCTCGGAATCTGGTTCCAGATGATTATGGTGACGATTTACGGTGTGGTTTTCAGTACGTTCCTTTCCACGCCGGTGACCGTGTTGGCGACACTCTTTATGACGCTGGGTGGGAGCTTTCATCAGTTTATCGCGTCTCTGGGAGCGGGAAATGTGGACGGTGGCGGTCCGTTGGAGGCGGCGATTCGCCTGTTCCGGCAGGAAAACACGACAATTGACCTGGATATGAACTCGTATGAGGTGATTATCTCGAAGATGTGCGACACGGTATTTCAGGCGTTTATCCGTTTCCTGTCGTATCTCGTGCCGGCGTTCGACAAGTTTGATACATCGACTTACGTTGCGCAGGGGTTCAATATTTCGTTCGATATGGTGCTGATGAACCTGTGTACGGTGGTTGGGTATGCGATTCCGCTGTATATTTTGGGTTATTTGTGCCTGAAATTGCGAGAGATTGAACGCTAAAAAAAAGAAAAAAAGAGAAAAAGAAACACACAAGAAGCAAGCGTTCGCAGAACGCGATCAAGAGTTTTTTTGGAAGAGGGGCTGGGAGAGATCTATTTTGCAAAAATGGTCTCTCCCACGGGCGTTGAAACGAGATGAGTAGCCGATTCTTCCCGATAGGGTAGAATTTGGCGTAATGTGTTTAGCCTCACTTCCCCTAAAAAGGGAGGCTGGAGTTTCAGGCAATTCAACCTCGACCCCACCTGTTTGCTACGTTCACTACCTTTCCTAAAAGGGAAGGCTAAAGCGACTCAGTTGCAGATATACTGTGTTTTTAATGTTTTCATTTTGAAGGATTTTCCATGTATTTCATCAAAAAATATTCGTTGTACATTCTCACAATCGTGGGAGCGGTCGGTGTCCTTATGGCGGCGTGGTTCGAGGGAAATGCGACCGCACGCTGGGGACAGAGCGGTAATGAGCATCTGAATTCATTTAAAATGGCCATTGAAAATGCACTTCCAGAAGTGGTTGCGGAATGGCAGGCGGATGTGACGCTGGACCAGATCGGAATCGAGAATGAACTCGTCCGTCGTGTGGCAGGCGCAGATGGGGCGATTGCACGTCATTACGCGAGTAACGGTGAACAGCGTGACGTTCAGATTAATATCACGTGTGGTTACAGTCGTAACGTGGCGGCACACACGCCGGATGTCTGTTTTACAGGAAGTGGAAGCATTCAGGAAGGGGATGTGGAAGTTTTCGACATGACGTATGAAGTGAATGTGCCGGACCCGGAAAATCCCGGTCAGATGGTGAAAGAAGAACGTGCTGCTCGGTTTAAGACAGCCATTTTCAGTGACGCGGATAATCGTTATCAGCAACGCGTTTTATGGGGCTGGAAAGGTGTCGATACCGGCTGGGTCGCACCGCGTTTCCCGCGACTGGCATGGAACTCGAATGAGCCGGTGTGTAAAATGTATGTAAGTCTGTTGGAAGGTATACGTTTCGAGGGAGATAAAGTCGATACGCTCACTTCTGCGGAAGAATTCCTGAAAGTATTCCTCCCGGAAGCGGATAAGTTGTTGACAGGTGAATACAAGCTCCCGGAAGGTATGGTGCCGGTGTCGGATTCTGGTATGGAAGCTGGAAATGACGCAAGTAATGCTGGAAGTGGTGCTGGAAATGATACTGGAACTGTCACGGAAACTACTTCAGAAACAGAAGGTGAGAACGCGGCCGGGATGGATTTAGGTGGAATTCCGGAACTGGATACGGATACTGAACTGGATACGGATATCGAAGCGGAGGAGGCACCTGAACTGGGGGTGGAACCGGAAGAGTCGGAGAAAGAAGAGGAAACGGGAGAGCCGGTAGATGAATTCACGCTTTAATCGTTTTTAGAAGAGACGGAGTAAAATACGGTTAAATCTCCCATAGAGCTCAGGAAATACGGAATGAAATCTGTTTTATTCTCTGAGTTCTGTGGGAGATTTTCTGATTTTAGGGAGGATTAAGTGTTTTTTTCGGAGGTTTACCGGATTTTTCCGAATTTCAGTTTCGGTTTCAGGTTATTCTTTTTAATATGCTCGATTGTGGCGGAATCAAGAACCTCGGTAAGGTTATTACGGATGTAGTCACGCATGGACTGACTGTTTTCTTTTAGAAATTTCATCGTTTCATCCCATCCTTTATCTTGTAACATGGTATACATCAGGCGGAAACCGTCACCGTAAATGGGGTCTTGATTCGTGATTCGGCGAGTTGCGAGATGAGGGTGACCATTATAAATGGAACAGGCTGCCGCGATGGATTCACAGAAACCTTCTTCGATTTTAGGGTCATCGAAATGATAGAATTTCCGGCATAAAAACTCATGCGTCAGCTCGTGAACGATCGAGTCGAACGCTAACGCGGCAGGAGAACCTTCCAGAACAATCATTCCGGAATCGAGTTCATCCATCTCGACGAAAAGGGTTTTCCCATCATCACTTAATTGGGTTTTTCCCTGAAAATGCGTCAGATGGAGTGCCAGCGCGTTGGTGGTGAGTTTCGTTCCTGTGGCTCGGCGATGAAATTCAGTCTGTGACACGACTGCCAGCGGAATGTTCGGCTTTATGGGAAAGCCGTAACGCTCGTGAAGCATTTTCTGTGCGTTCTGTAAAATAGGGAGAGCGTCTTCCGTCTTGAAAATAGCGGTTTTCTTACATGTGGAGCAGATAATGCGCTTATCTGGAAGCTGGGACGTTTCCAGACGGCTTCCACAGAAGACACAGCCCGATTTTTCCATGCAGTTCGGACAGAAAAAGACGGATTTTTCCTCGATGTCCGTGATGGTTGAAAAGGAAGGACATGCCCGTGTTCCCAGTGTCTGACCACAGGACGCGCAGGAGTATTTCGTCGCAAGACATGTTTCGGAACAGAAGATTTCATCACGGACGCGAATGTGACCACGATTACATGATTTTTCGCAGACGGAACAGGTGGGAATCTCCGACACGCGGGCTGAGGAAGTGGTGGCGGACGGTGTGTCGGTATATGAAGTAGTGGCGGACGGGGTAACTGTATGATTTCCGCGAGTTTCCTGAGCTTCCGTAGTGCAGGGAAGAAAAAGGAAAATAGTTGCCGTCAGGCACGTAAAAAGGAGATATATAAATCGTGTCATGTTTTTTTCCTGTGAATGAGTGTGGGGCTGTCGAAATTAGTGTTTTCAGGATAATCGGTCTCGAAAATCGTCGTAACCAAAAGACCGGACGAGGGACAATTCACCGGCGGTATTACGCCAGAGAAGGTCGGGGAGGTTCATGCCGTTAAAGGTGTTCGTTTTCACCATAGTGTAAAGGGCCATATCCTCCAGAATAATGCGGTCTCCTTCGCGTAATGGAACGTCGAAAGAGTAATCTCCTAGCACATCTCCTGCTAGACAGGTTGGGCCAGTCAACCGTACAGTGAACGGTTTCTCTCCCGGTTCTCCTGCTCCCTGAATCGGTGGGCGGTACGGCATCTCCAGCACATCTGGTGTATGACACGCAGGAGACATGTCCAGAATCGCGATTGGCAGGCCATTTTCGACGATTTCTAGAACCGTCGTGACGAGAAAACCGGCGTTCAGGACGACTGCTTCTCCAGGTTCCAGATAAATCTCTGCTCTATACGTCTCGCGGAGACGGTGAATTATCCGAATTAGGCGGTCACGGTCATAATCAGCACGTGTAATGTGGTGTCCACCTCCGAGATTCAGCCATTTTCGTCCGTGAAAATAGCGTCCGAAACGCGTTTCCACGGCAACAACCGTCGTTTCGAGTGCATCGGAATTCTGCTCACAGAGCGTGTGAAAATGGAATCCGTCCAGAAGTGGAATGAGTTTTTCATTGAAATTCGCCTGCGTCGTTCCGAGTCGAGAACCGGGCGCACACGGGTCATAAATTGCGTGTCCTTCCTGCGTCGAGCATTCCGGATTCAGGCGTAGGCCGACGCTTTTTCCAGCGGATTTTGCGCGTGACGCGAATTTCTGAATCTGCCGAGGTGAGTTAAACACGAAATGATCCGCGTAACCGAGAAGTTCTGAAAACTCATCTTCCCGGAACGCAGGGGAAAAGACGTGTGTCTCGCCACCGAAAAACTCGTGTCCGAGCCGTGCTTCATGGAGTCCACTCGCTGTCGTGCCGGCAAGATACTCGCGTAAAATAGGGTAAATCGCGAACATCGAGAACGCTTTCTGTGCCAGAAGAATCTTACACTCCGCCTCCGTACTGATGGTACGTAAAATCTCTAAATTCCGACGTAAAAGCGTTTCGTCGACCACGAAATATGGCGTGCGCGGTGAATACGTGAGTGGTTTCATCGGGATTCTTTCTGAAATGAATTTTGAGTCCGTAAAGGAAAGACTGAAAGAGTTTCTGAGCCCATAAAGAAGTAACTGAAAGGAACGTATTTAGGGAGTGGTAAAATTACCCCTGATTTTCAGAGATTTTACCGTCCATGAACAGTTGGTGATTCCGCCACTCCCTAATTATGACATATTTAGCGTCTTTATTACAAGTTTATCGGAGCGTTTCCAGTTTCCATTATAGGCTCTGTGTTTTTAGTCGACTAACATCGGGTTTTCTTCTACTTTCCACGGTAAACCACACCGATTTAGTGCTTCCATGAACGGGTCGGGGTCTAATTCTTCCAGCGTAAAGACACCCGCACGGTTCCATTTTCCCGTAAGCATCATCATCGCACCAATCATGGCTGGAACACCTGTCGTGTAGGAAATCGCTTGGGAACCGACTTCCTGATAACATTCTTGATGGTCACAGATGTTATACAGGTACACGGATTTCTCTTTTCCGTCCTTTTTACCGGTGAAAATACAGCCGATGTTCGTCTTGCCGACTGTCCGCGGACCGAGACTTGCCGGGTCGGGGAGGAGGGTTTTAAGGAACTGAATCGGAACGATTTCATGACCGTCATGAAGAACCGGCTCGGTGGAGAGCATGCCGACATTTTCCAGACACTTCATGTGCGTGAGGTAACTCTGTCCGAATGTCATGAAAAAACGGATTCTGCGGACGTTCGGAATGTTTTTCGCGAGGGACTCGATTTCCTCGTGATGAAGAAGATACATATCTTTCATTCCGACCTGGTCGAAATGGTATTCGCGCTTGATGCTCATGGCGGGAATCTCGACCCAGTGGCCATTTTCCCAGTATGAGCCAGGTGCGGAGACTTCTCGAAGATTAATTTCCGGGTTAAAATTCGTCGCGAATGGGTATCCGTGGTCGCCACCGTTACAGTCGAGAATGTCGATTGTGTCGATCGTGTCGAACCAGTGTTTTTGGGCATACGCACAGAAAACCTGCGTAACGCCGGGGTCGAAACCAGAACCGAGAAGGGCCATAAGGCCGGCTTTTTCGAATTTTTCTCGATACGCCCACTGCCAAGAGTAGTCGAAATAAGCAGAAAAACCTTCCTCACGACAGCGTTTCTCATAAATTGTGCGCCACTGCGGGTCCTGAATGTTTTCCGGCTCATAATTGGCTGTGTCGAGATACGGAACACCACACGCAAGACACGCGTCCATAATCGTTAAATCTTGATAGGGTAACGCGATATTCATCACCAGATCAGGCTGAACTTTCTGAATCAGCGCGATAACTTCTTCCACTTTATCCGCGTCGACCTGCTCCGTCGTGATTCGGGTTTTGGTCGTGGATTCCAGTTTCTCACGGAGTGCGTCACATTTCGATTTCGTCCGGCTCGCGATGCAGATTTCCTCGAAAACGTCGCTATTCTGACAGCATTTATGAATGGCGACCGTCGCAACTCCGCCACAGCCGATGATTAACACTTTACTCATTTTTAGGTCTCCTGTAAATGTTATATTTTTAGGGAAATTGAGAGGCAACGTGTCGCGCGTCGCTACTTTTCTTCTTTCATTTTTCTAGCGCAAGTAACATCTCACGCACAATTTTCCCTGCCACCGCTGTCGAAACGCCACTTGGGTCATACGACGGACTGAGTTCTGTTACATCACACCCGACTACGTGCGCACGGTGACAGATTCCCGTTACGGTCTGGCGCAAGTCGTCGAAACTCACTCCTCCCGGTTCCGGAGTTCCTGTCCCCGGAAAAACAGAAGGGTCGAGTACGTCGAGGTCCACTGTGAGGTAAATCGGTTTATCTCCCCATTTTTCCAGCGTCTCGGACCAGCCGTCGAGGGTGAATTTCTGTGTCTGAATGTGTTCTGCACCCCAACGAAATTCCTCACGGTCACCGGAACGGATACCGAACTGGAAAATATGACCATTATCCATGATTTCCCAGCACCGACGAATTACGCACGCGTGCGACAGCGTCACACCGAGATAATCCTCCCGTAAGTCGGCATGAGCGTCTAAATGAATCATACCCACATCGGGAAACTTCTTCACGACTGCCCGAAACGCGCCGAGCGTGACCAGATGTTCCCCGCCGAGCATGAATGGTAACTTTTCCGCCTTCAGAATCTCTACGGTCTGCGCGTAAATCGTGTTGAGTGCCTTATCTGTGTCACCGATCGGAAGATTTAGGTCGCCGATATCCAGAATCGCGGAATCCGTTAAATCGCGGTCCTGATAAGGACTGTAGGATTCCAGACCGTACGACTCACGCCGAATCGCGGAGCTGCCGAAACGTGAACCGGGCCGGTAGGACGTCGTTGAGTCGAATGGCGCGCCAAAAAGGATAATTTTTGCGTCTTCAGGAGCGGACTCGCACTCCAGAAAAGCGTCGGAACTTTTATTCCACATTTTTCAGTAATTCCTCCACATAGGCTGGTAAACAGAACGCGCCGCGGTGCAGTTTCGGGCTGTAATACCGACACTCCAGCTTCCGCGTTTCCCACGCTTCGGCGTTCAGGTCTTTCCATGGATGATATTTTTTCGAGGCGAAACCGAAAAGCCAGTGTCCGGACGGATAAGTCGGAATATGTGCCTGATACACACGGCTAATCGGGAATGATTCCACAATTTTCTTATGAGCACGCTGACATGCCAGTGCGTCTTCCGCATAAAATGGGCTTTCATGCTGATTAATCATCAGGCCGTCGTCACGAAGTGCCTTAAAACAGTTTCCGTAAAATTCGAGAGTAAAAAGTCCCTCACCGGGGCCGAACGGATCTGTGGAATCAACGATAATCAGATCGTAGCAGCTCTGGCGTGTCCGAACAAATCTTAGTCCGTCTTCATAAAAAATTCGTAACCGTGGGTCATCGAGTCGACAGGCAGTCTGCGGGAGAAATTTGCGACAGACTGTCACAACCATTTCATCGATTTCCACCATGTCGATACGCTCAATTTCAGGATAGCGCGTAAGTTCCCGAATAACACCACCGTCCCCTGCTCCGATAACCAGCACGTCTCGGACATGTGGATGAACCGCCATCGGCACATGCGTCATCATTTCATGGTATATGAATTCATCCTTTTCCGTCAGCATCATGTATCCGTCGAGTGTCAGAAAACGTCCGAATTCCGGCGAGTCGAAAACGTCGATACGCTGAAAATCACTCTGACCGTTGAATAATTGCTGATTCACACGGATCGCGATTTTTACGTTTGGCGTGTGCTTTTCTGAAAACCAAAATTCCATTTTATATTCCTTTAAAATAAAATGTGATTTCTGGATAGAATCACGTTTTACGAAAGCTTATTTTTTCTTCTTACTTCATCACATTTAACTGCTGAATCTCCGCGTCTTCTGGTCCTGTCATCAGGCAACCTTTCTTGCGTGCGTATTCGACCGACTCCAGAATCTCTTTTGTAATCTGTTCTCCCGGTGCGAGAATCGGTATTCCCGGCGGATAACACATCAGGAACTCACAGCACACACGTCCGATGGTTTTTTTCAGCGGAAGTGTCTCTTTTTCCGCATAAAATGCTTCTTGAGGTGAAACTGCTACATGTGGCGCAATGTATTCCTGCCGCATGAGTGTTCTTCCGGGCGCTCCGAAACGGCGGCGTACCTCACTCAGTGCGCTGACCAACCGTTCTACGTCGCGGAGACGGTCACCGATGGAAAGATAGGCCAGAATATTTCCGAAATCGCCGAATTCGACCTGAATATCATAACCGTCGCGTAACAGGTCATAAACCTCGATGCCCGCCAGACCGACCTCTAGCGTGTTAATCGAGAGTTTCGTAATATCAAAATCGTAAATACTCTCACCGTTCACGAGTTCTCGACCGTACGCGTAATAACCACCAATTTCGTTAATTTCCGAGCGTGCATACTCCGCCAGTCGTACGACTTCCGCGAACGAACTTTTCCCACGTAGCGCAAGATTTCGGCGTGAAATGTCGAGGCTGGAAAGGAGGAGGTACGATCCGCTAGTCGTCTGGGTGAGGTTAATAATCTGCCGTACGTGACCTTCTGACATCGCGGGCCCCGTGAGGAGGAAGGAACTTTGCGTTAGACTTCCGCCCGACTTGTGCATGGAAACCGCTGCCATATCTGCACCAGCCGCCATCGCGGAGAGTGGGAAACCATCACCGAAATAAAAGTGTGTGCCATGCGCTTCATCCGCAAGACAGAGCATTCCGTGTGTGTGTGCCAGATGAACGATCTGGTGTATGTCGGAACAGATTCCGTAATACGTCGGATTATTCACCAGAACGGCTTTTGCGTCGGGATGTTCTAAAATTGCTTTTTTTACGGCAGAAGGACGCATTCCCAAGGCAATTCCGAGACGCTCGTCGCACTCTGGATTTACATAAACGGGAACCGCTCCGCATAGGACCATCGCGCCCATTACACTCCGGTGAACATTTCGTGGAAGGATGATTTTATCTCCTCGTTTTGCAACGGAGAGAATCATGCTCTGGACGGAAGAAGTCGTACCACCCACCATTAAAAACGCACTCGACGCGCCGAATGCTTCCGCTGCGAGCGTTTCTGCCTCCCGAATCACCGAGACCGGATGACATAAATTATCTAGCGGTTTCATAGAGTTTACGTCCATTCCGACACACTTTTCCCCTAGAAGTGCAACAAGTTCCGGATTTCCTCGCCCACGTTTATGACCGGGAACGTCGAACGGAACCACACGCTTACGGCGAAATTCTTCCAGTGCTTCATAAATCGGCGCACGGTCCTGGCATAACATTATTTTAGCTCCTAATTTTACAGCTTCTTCTTAACTCGCATAAATATTTCGCGCGCTGAAGATCTCGATCATCTCACGACGCAGATTATTCATGATTTCGAGTCGGACTTTCGGTGGAAGCTCATACGCGTCAGTCCGAAACAGGTAATTCTGCAGGTCGATTTCTTTAATCATCATACTCGTATGAAATAGATTGGCAGAATACGCATTCAGATCAATTGCATCGTAACGGTGAATAATTTCCGGCGCAATATAGTCCTGAATTGAGGTGATTTTATGGTCCAAAAACAGTTTATTACCCTTCATATCACGCGTAAAACCTCGGACTCGGTAATCGATCGTGATGATGTCCGAGTCGAAAGACCCAATCAGATAATCGAGCGTTGAAAGAGGCGTAATAGCGCCACAGGTTTCCACGTCAATATCCACACGGAACGTCGCCAGACACGTTTCTGGATGATATTCCGGGTACGTGTGGACGGTAACGTGACTCTTATCCAGATGCCCCAGAATCGTCTCACCAGCCGGAATCATGGAACTTTCCGCTACCAGAATCGCTACGGATGCTCCCTGCGGCTCATAATCCTGACACGCTATATTCAGAATCCTCGCTCCAATCATGTCGGTGAGCGTCGTTAAAATCGTGCGTAGACGCTCTGAGTTATACTGCTCGTCAATATACGCTAAATAATCTCGTTGTTCACGTTCCGTTTTGGCATAGCATACGTCGTAAATATTAAAACTAAGCGCTTTCGTCAGGTTATTAAATCCATATAGCTTGAGCTTTTCACCCATGTGGGTTTCTCCCTTCCAGATAAGATGAAAATGACACACGAAAAATCACGTGTTTCCACAAAAAAACAGGTGACGCACACTCACGCCCCTGCCTATGGATAAAAGCTCAATTTTTAGTCTCCATCCGTCGGGAATATACTGTTATTTCCTATTTTTTATAACTTTTCGACTTCCGCGACTGTTTTCGGATTCATTTCCGAGGATACTTTTTTTATCTGGGGTAAAATTCTTCCCCAAAATACGAGCTTTTCAGAGTCTATATAGCAAATACTTACTTTTACTACTCTTTATTGACCATTTTTATACTGTTTCCGTCGTGAAACGGAGACGGTATGCAAGTTGTGCGAGCGCACCAGTTGCGGGAAAAGCGTGAATTCACGATTTCCCTACGTATTACTTGAACCCAAGTGACACACTAATCAATAATGGCATCTTCTGCCGTCGGCACTTGACCCGGCTGTCCGTATGGCCTCAACCCTCACGGGTGGTCGTAGTTATTTGCGTGGATACTCTGAAACTCTCATATCCAATCAATTATCATTTTAACATAAAATGGAAATTCGTCAAGTGTTTTTTCTTTTATTTCTCTTCATTTTCATCAAAATTTTAAAACTTCCAAAAATTTTCTGGAAATGTTGCAGAAATAGTCCCTTTTTCCGTTCCGCCCCTTGACTTTTTTGAGTCGGTGTTTTATAATGAAAAAAATGGCTTACAGATTTTATCGGACTTTCATTAAAGGAATGTTCTTATATGATTATCAATTCGGGACGCAAGGATAATTTAATGTGGCGCGTGTATGCGACGCGTGAAGAGATGGGACTTTCAGCCGCCGCGTATACGGAAGCGTTAATCCGGTCGCTGTTAGAACGTCAGGAGGAAGTCCGCATGATTTTCGCAGCGGCTCCATCACAGAATGAAGTACTTGCAGGTTTACGGAACTCGCCGGGAATCGACTGGTCGCGTGTGACGGCGTTTCATATGGATGAATATATCGGTCTTCAGCCTGACGCCCCACAGGGTTTCGGACGGTTTCTGCGGGAACGCCTTTTCGGACAGGTTCCGTTCTGCGCAGTGAATTATCTGAACGGTCAGGCGGAAGATTTCGCCTCTGAGTGCGCGCGTTATTCCGCGTTATTACAGGAAAAACCGATCGATATCTGCTGTTTGGGAATCGGTGAAAATGGACATATCGCGTTTAATGACCCGCCAGTCGCGGACTTCGCGGACCCGGTGTGGGTGAAACGTGTGGAACTGGATGAAATCTGCCGAAATCAGCAGGTGAATGACGGGTGTTTCGCGTCGCTGAATGACGTTCCGACCCACGCGCTGAGCCTGACGATTCCGGCACTCACGAGCGTCGCGCACATGGTCTGTGTCGTTCCAGCACGTACGAAACGGGAGGCGGTACGTCGACTGCTGACGGAAGAAGTTGTTTCGGAAGCGTTGCCCGCCAGTATTATGAGACGGCACGCGAGTGCGCAACTGTTCTTGGATTCCGAGAGCGGAAATGATTGAAAGAAAGAAAAAGAGAAAAATAGCAAGCGTTCGCAGAACGCGACTAAAAGTTTTTTTGGAATTTTTTAATCCTGACGTAACCTAGAATTTCGCTTCGCCGTCGTTACGCGTTGTGAAACGACTTGCAGAAGGGGCGCCCGACGCGATTCGTTAATTTAACCGTTTTCAGGTCTGGGGGAAACCTATTTTGTAAAAATGGTTTCTCCCACGGGCGTGACTTCTTCACGGTTAGCCGATTCCTCCCGATAGGGTGGGATTCGGCGTTGGTGTTTAGTTTTAAGTAATTCCATCCCGACCCCTCCGGTTCACTAGGCTCATTAACTCCCCTAAAACGTGATACTTTTATAACCGATGTGTTATAAATTTCGCTTTGCCGTCGTTTCACGTCGCTGAAACGACTACTGTAAGAACCGTCCCTCCTGAATTTTCAAGAAAAATCAGTATCATTATGAAAAATACAGAATTTCCGCACCGTATCGACATGCAGGTAAACGGTTACGCCGGTGTCGATTTTAATAGTGAAGAATTATCTTTTGAGTCGTATATTAACGCGATGAAAGCACTCTACTGTGACGGCGTGGCGATTGCGTTGCCGACGCTGATTACGAATAGTGTTGAGTTTATCACGCAGCGACTCGCGCTTCTGGAAACGTACCGGAAACGGACGATTGAGGAAGGAATTTCGGAGGTCTGTCACGCGGATTATTATCATCTGGAAGGGCCGTTTATCTCTCCGAATGAGGGGTATCGCGGTGCGCATCCTGCGGAATTCGTGCGGGAAATGACGCTTGTAGGGATTCAGAGCGCGCTGGACGCATGGTTGCCGGCGTCGGGAGAACGGGTGAAAATCGTGACATTCTGTGGACGCGGAGCGGCGGAAAATGTGGATAAACAGACAGCAATTCGATATCTGGCGCAGTGTGGGATTCATCCCTCACTGGGACACACCGACGTGACGGCGGAAGATGTAACTGCTGCGACTGATTCCGGTGCAGACTTGGCGACGCATCTGGGAAACGCTTGTGCACAGCTTCTACCTCGGCATAAAAATCCGATTTGGCCGATTCTGGCGGAAAAAAGGTTGTGGATTTCGGCGATTGCGGATGGTTTTCACTTGCCAGCGGAGATGTTACAGGTTTTCCGGGCGGTGAAGAAGGATAAGATGATTCTCGTCAGCGACGCGACGCAATTTACGGGACTTACGCCGGGAACGTATCACACGCATATCGGTGGAGACGTGGTTCTGACCGAGGCAGGGAAGCTCCACATGTCGGGGCAGCCGAATGTTTTGGCGGGTGCCGCTTGCGGACTGGACGTTGGCGAGGAAAACGCGAATCGTTTCGGTCTTGGAACTCCGGAAGGGTGTCGCGCACTCGTGTCGGAGAATGCGAAAAAATTCTTGGGAATTTAGTTTTGGAACTTCCACTGCGGATTGAAGTCCATTGCTGGTAAAATGAGGTCCCTCCGGGGACTGTTGCGCAAGCACAATTTCCGAGAAATTATTGAATTTTGATATATGACGGGAGGAACGATGGAGTTTCTGGATTGGGTTTCGTTGAGTCTGTTTTTTACCGTCCTGGTGGGAATCGGGCTGTTGAGCGTGTTTTCGATTCGACAGAGTAAAGACTTTCTCGTCGGCGGCGGAAAATTGCCGTGGCAAGTTGGTGGAATTTCTCACCACGTCGGTGGATATAGTGCGGTTGTATTCACGGGCTACATGCTTTTCTGTTATCGTGATGGTTTTTCCATGTACATTTGGTGGGCACTTGGCTTCGCGTTCGCGTGTCTGAGTGGTGCGTGGCTTATCGCGCCGCGTTGGTGTCGGTTACGGCAGCAGTTGGAAGTTCAGTCGCCGACAGAGTATCTCGCAATTCGGTATAACGTCCCGACGCAGCAGGTGATTGTGTGGCTGGGAACGTCGCTGAAACTGGTCGATTTAGCTGGTAAAACGCTTGCCATGGCGCTCATTCTTCACGGCTTCGCGGGCGTGCCGGTCTGGCAGGGAATCGTAATTACCGGCGGTGTGAGTCTGGCGTATACGGTACTCGGCGGGTTCATGGCGAGTACGCGAAATGACGTGTTTCAGTTCCTCGTCCAGCTTGCGGGCGGGTTACTGATGTTCTTTTACGTGCTGTCGGCGTTGAAGGCGGATTTCGGATGTAATTACTTCACCATGTGGGATAAATTGCCTGCTGGTCATCTGAATTTATTCAGCAAGGAATGTGACTTATTCTTTGCGATTGGGTTCTGGATTGCGCTCTTCTTTGCGGCGAATGGTGGAAACTGGGGCGCTGGACTCCGTTTCATGGCGGCTCCGACACCCGTGATGGCACGGAAAACCGCATCGTTATCTGGGTGGCTATATCTGATTTGGCCTCTCGTTCTGTTCGCGCCGATGTGGGCGTCGCCACTGTTTTATCCGGATTATGGAAACCCAAAAGTGATTTATACGGTTATGGCGACCGATTTTCTTCCTGCCGGACTGGTCGGCGTTGTGTTGGCGTCCATGTTCGCGGCGAGTATCTCGACGATCGGTGGTGATTGTAACGCGATTTGTGGTGTGATTGCGCGTGATATAGCTCCGCAGTTTAATAAAACGCTTATCGACGAAAACGGTCAGACCCCGCTCTGGTTCGTGCGTATCGTCTCCTTTATTCTTGCAGTCGGAATGATGTTCATTGCGGCATTTAGCGGAGATAACGGCGTTATTGACCTCGTTGTGAAATGGTTCTCCGGACTGATTGCGCCGATTTCTGTGCCGGTCATTTTCGGGCTGTTTTACATTTTCCGTCGCTGTGGGTCGGTCGCGGCGATTCTCTCTACGCTCGTCGGTGTTGGTGTGTTTTTCGGAATGGAAATTTACTGCTGGCTGACGATCGGTAAAGGCGTCGGACTGAGTAACGCGCTCTTTTATCCGGCGGTGAGTAGTATCGCAGTTTACCTCATTTTAGGTTTCCTTTTCCCGCAGAATCCGTCCGAGAAAGTCGAGAATCTCCTACGGGAACTGAGCGGAAAGGAAAATGAAATCGAACGTTCCTGAAAACGTTTGTGAAATCATGTTCGATAAATCATCTTCGTGAAATCATGGCTGAGAATTAAACATGCATCCCATTTATGAAAAACCTAGAATTTACGACTGTATTGTCGGCTGGGCGGCCGGTGACGCGCTAGGAAGTTGGGTTGAGTTCTTGAGCCTGACTGAAATTCGTGACGAGTACGGTCCTGACGGCGTGACGGAATATAGGCTGGTGGACGGAATCGCGGAAATTACGGATGATACGCAGATGACGCTTTTTACGCTGGCAGGAATTTTACTTTGGGAGCGGGAGCGCTCGGTGAATCCTGGCGCTAGGCTGGAAACTGCGTTATATGATGCCTATCAGGACTGGTACGCGACGCAGGAACCGGACGACAGTCGGTGGAAGATGAAATATCAGCCACGGACGAAATTGTATCAGAATTGGGACCTACATCGTCGTGAAGCACCAGGATGCACATGTTTGAGCGCGTTACAGAGCGAAAAAATGGGCACGCTGGCATGGCCCATTAATGACAGTAAGGGAAATGGCGGTGTCATGCGCGTCGCGCCGATTGGGTTCTGGTTTTCACGCCAAGAACAGAGTGTTGAGGAAACCATGGTGATGGGGGCCGTTTCCGCGGCGATTACGCATGGGCACCCGCTCGGTTATATAAGTTCGGCCCTGATGGCGGGACTGGTGAATGAGTGTATTTACGGGGATTCCGCCACGCTAAAAGAAGCAGTTTTACGCTCGAAAATGAGAACGGAACAGATTTTTGCTGGAACGCGGTATCTGGAGGAACTGCTGACGCTCGTGGACCGCGCGATTCAATTATCAGAGACTAGAGAAGAGCCGGTTTCCGCCATGTCGAAACTAAGTAAAAGTTGGTTGGCGGAGTCGGCTGTCGCGATTGCGATTTACTGTGCGTTAAAGAATGTGAACGATTTCGGACACGGAATTATTACTGCTGTTAATTTCAGCGGTGATAGTGATACCGTCGCAGCGATTACGGGTAACATTCTCGGAGCGTGGGTCGGAATCGAAAAAATTGATGAAAAATGGATTACTCCCCTGAAAATAGACCGTTTTCTTATGAGTTTATAGCACGTAAATTGGAAAATGAGGGAGAATTCCAGAAAATGAATGGAGAGAGATTCTGGACACAGAACTTTGGGTAAAGAATTTTCGGTAAAACGACACTCCCCCTTGTAAATTTCTCGCGCGGAATTAAAATAAAAGATAAAGTCGGGAAAGCTACGCTGTTCCTGATTTTTAGTGGTTAAATCGTTATAAAAAGGAATTTTTCATGAAATCTACACTTTCCCACCTGATGAAGTCGGTAATATGCAGGCTGACAGTCTGTTTTTCGGTCGGTTTTACGGCTGTTTTAATGTCTGTTTGGGCGGCTATTTTCACGTTCGCGACGCTCGCACAGGCGCAGAATGTTGAAGTTTATGAACTCTGGCCGAACTTGGCTCCTGGCGAGACGGAAAAGACACCCGACGCGGAAAAGCCACAGAAAGACGGAATTCGGCGTGTTCATCACGTTACGAATCCGACGATTCACGTTTATCGTCCTGAAAAAAAGACGACAGACAGCATCATACTGATTTTCCCCGGTGGTGGTTACGGAATTCTCGCGGCAGACCATGAAGGTGTAGAAGTCGCACAGTTCCTTAACGCGAAAGGTGTCACTGCGGCGGTCGTCTATTACCGTGTTCCTCGTCGAAGTGGTCACGAGAAACACTGGGCAGCATGGCAAGACGCGCAACGTGCGGTCCGTTATGTACGTGCAAATGCCGAGAAATTCGGTATCAATCCTGAAAAAATTGGCTGTATGGGTTTCTCAGCCGGTGGACACCTGACGCTTATGACTGCCACGACAAGCCAGACTCCTGCTTATGAGCCGGTCGATGAACTGGATAAGGTGCCGTGTCACGTGAATTTTGCCGCGCCGATTTATCCGGCTTATGTTCTGGAAGATGGTCGGGATGGCGGAAATAAGGAAAAAGGAAATAATTCGTCAATCGTGGACGATTTCGCGTTCGATACTAAAACTCCGCCAATGTGTTTCATTCACGGAGATTCGGACGGTATTTCCGCCATGGGGTCCGTTGCGGTATATCATAAACTTCGTACGATGAACATTCCGGCGGAACTTCATATTTTCGCTCGCGTTGGGCACGGTTTCGGCATGCGCGCTAAGGAGGTTCACTCGCAGACGTGGATGGATCGTGTTTATGAGTGGATGGTCGTGATGAAAAAATAAAAAATTAAAAAATAAAGGAGATCACCCCTATGATTTCTCCTAGCTAGTTTGCCCAAAAGTTTTTATGATGTGCTTTTCTATTTTTTCTATTGATTTTTTTTGCAATTAAAATAATTATTTAAATTTTAGAGAAAAG
>JAUNAI010000423.1 GCA_030527705.1 Planctomycetia bacterium
CCACACAATGACATGCAAGATACCTGAGGATGTTTTACAAGTTTTCCGACGCGGACATGGAAACCAACCTTCTTCTCCGTCTCCCAATCGTCCTGTACGCAGTTCGGTCTTCCAGATTCGGACGGAAAATCACCAGAATCATCAGCGGCAGGAACCATGCCATATATGTTCCTCCCTGGAATGGGTGGCAGAACTGCGCGCCCGCCATCAACGCAGCGGAACTACTCATGAGCGTACCGATATTCTTCCGCGACGGCCAGAATGTCAGGAATAACACTAACATCATATAAATTGCGATGACAGGCAGTCGATAAAACACGCTCTGCCCCTCAATTTCCCAAAAACCTGCCGCACTACGCGAGAACAGACCGATACAACCGAAAATATCTCCGGATTGCGCCAAAAACTCGCTCCAACCGCCGGCGATTGGAATCGAAATGCAAATCAAAAACAAGAACGTTCCGACACTCGTTAACAAGAACCGCCACAGTCCGCGCGACCAATAGAACGCACACCACAACGGAAACAGGAAAAGCGGATAATAACACAATGCCGCCGCAATTCCGAGCAATACGCCCGACAAGGCCGGAAGTCGCCATGAAAAAACAGCCCAGACAATTAAGGCACCCGGAATCAAGTGGTCCAACCGGGAAGGAATCTGACACACATACGGCAACAGTAAATAGAGTGTCGCAGCGGCGATTCCCGTATTAAAATTCTCGAAATGCGCCCAGCCGGTCATGACAATTCCTGTCACGATCGCAATTTGCGCCAGCGTTGCGAGGAAAATCGTCCAGCGAATCTGCCGAATCGGAAACACAGGAAAATGTCCGAGTTGCACTGCCGGCGTGTTCAACTGTTCCCGCGCCATACGCGTCGTTGCATTCTGCGGTCTCGTCGGATTCACCCCGGCGTTCTGTATATTCTGTATATTCTGTATTTTTTCATAACGCCACGTTCGCGGAAAGTCTGACAACCGCGTAAAAAACGGCAATCCCGGCGCATGAACTAACGATGGATTTTTCACTTTCGCCACATTTTCAGCATTTCCTACCCCTGCTCCAGACGCCAAACTTCCCGACTCACCATTTCCAGTGGTCGCGTTCTGCGACTCTTCCGCGTCGAGAAGCTGCGAGTTCAGATGAAACATCATCAACTGTTCCAGAGACGCATTCACCTGCGACTCCGAATAATCTCGCGTCTGCGTCAGTACCAGTCCCGCGATATTAAACAGCATAAGCGCCACACAACAGAAAATCAGTCCGCTCTTGGACAGATTCACCTCCAGTAACGGCCGACGATTCATCATCGGGTCACACAACATTCGAATCACTAACAGAAACAGCACAGAGAGCGTAACGACATACCCCCAGTAAAAATTGTTCCCGATAAGCAACAATCCAGGACCGAGACTCAATAGCAGGAATAAATCTAGATTCCGTACGCTCCACACACGCCGAAATTTAAAGAAAATGCCAGTAATCATCAACCACGACAAATAAAACCACGTTGTCGGGTTGACTTCATAAAGCATGAAGACATTGAACATAGGCATTTCTCCCAATAAATAAACTGTGACACGATATATTATACATGAAAAAGATAATCTTGGCAAGGGGGACTGTTTGAAAACTCTTAATATTTTCACAATCTACGTTCTTTCTAAAAAATTCTGGTGGGAAACGATTGACAAGCGGATTAAAATATGTTATAATCATGAAATTAAAGGGAATTCTGAAAATCGTGGTGGAACATGAAACGAAGATTTTTTGAAAACCGTCAAGATGTATGAGGTCTCTAAAATTAGGAGATTTTTAAGACCTTCATGTAACGTAGACGGAAATAAAAAAGATAGTTTCTCATGGTAACATGGATTTTGGAACTGCTTTTAAGGAAACATCATAGAAAATAAACAAGAATTATTAAAAAATCCATCACTTTCCCCCGTTTCCTACCATTTACTTTCCGGAGAAAACATGAAAACTTTCCTTTCCCGTACACGCACCCTCTCCCGGGTTATTTTACTGGCGGTTTTAGGCTATCTCATGTCCATTTCGACACTTACGGCTGAAAGTATTCTGTGTGAAGGTGAATATCCTCAGCATCTTCAGGGATTCGATGCCGACAGCGACGCGGTTTACTGGAGCTTTACCAGTGTTTTAGTGAAAACGGACAAGACCGGAAAGCTCATCCAAAAAATCGACGTTCCCTCCCATCACGGTGACTGCTGTGTCATGGACGGGAAACTTTACGTTGCGACGCACCTCGGTTGGCCGAGAAAGGGACGTACGAGCTGGATTTATGTTTATAATTGTGCCGACCTGAGTTTCATCACACGTTTTTCCATCCCGGAATTCGACTATCGCGGAGTAGACGGAATCACTTATTATGATGGCCATTTTTACGTCTGTATCGGAAAAGACCCGGATGACCCGACGCCGTTTAATTTAATTCTGAAAACGGATAAAGAGTTTAAAATCCTCCAGAAAATCGAGGTTCCCGGCAAGACAACTTACGGTGTTCAGGCTTTCACATGGGCGCACGGTTCTTTCTGGCTCGGCACATACAGTAATATCGGCACAATTCAGTGTGACGCGGACTTTAAAGTCATTGCGCACCACAAAATAGACGCCAGTACCGGCATTTATGAACTTCCGGCAACAGAAAAGGGGGAACCGCGCATGATGATTTCTCGCCATTTCCGTCCCGACAACGACCCGAAAAAAAACTGCTCCAACGCTCGTTCCGCCGTTTTACGAGATGGTAAACTGGTCTGGGAGTAACACGGCAACTCAA
>JAUNAI010000424.1 GCA_030527705.1 Planctomycetia bacterium
AGGTTAAAATGTTAACAGGTTAACAGATTACCTGACGAGTATCTTAACAGGTAAATAGATTACTCATTTTCTTTCTGCCAGATTTTCTGTAACTTATTCCGCCACTCTTGCTGTGCATGTCGACCCCACATATCCGCTAGCTTCGGCGCATTTTTCTCCAGCTCAACTGCCATGGGGTCACACTTCTGCAACACTTCCTCAAATTTCTCTGGCTCCAACAGTTTCAGGCGCAAAAGATCAATAATCCCTGTCGGGGAAATCTTCCCTTTCTGCAATTCTTCCCCCCAAAGAGCGAACATGCAATCTACCAATTCCAGAACCAATCCTTCAGAACGATTCAGTTGCGACGCAATCCGCGCCACAGACGAGCCTTCAAAAAGTCGATTAATCAGATGTTCCATCGACTTAAAAAACTCCCATTTTTCGCGGATTTTCCCAAGATGCCAGAACACCGTCCGCGCGACAAGCCCCGTCCGCTCCGCAATTTCCGGAACACTCAGTCCCTGCAACTTCAGCGACACAATTTCTTCCTGCGGCGATCGTCCCTTAAATAACGCCAACAGCGAGTCCGCTTCTTCCGCCATCTGCAACGCTAATTCTGGTGACGGTTCAGAACCCGCCACCATATCAAAAATCGTCATGTCATCATCATTTCCGATGACTGCGTCTCCTTCCAGAATCTTCTGGTTTCTTCCGCGTTTCTCCGCATACGCACGTCGACGTTCCGCCGTCACCTTCCGCATCGTAATGCAAAACAGGCAACCCCACAGGTCCTCTTCCGTATTCAACTCAATCCGATTTTCACGTAATCCCATACACAGGCTATTTACCGCGCTGAGCGCAATATCCTCACCCGACCGCGATACCTGATTCAGGCCATGCATCTTGTGAACCGCAAGCGAAATCAGTCGGTCAAAATAATCACGGAATAACCGTTCCGTCGCTGCCGCTTCTCCCGTTCCAAGACACTTCACCCAGTTGGTCATGGTTACGCTATAATCCATCTTCCTATACTCTCTTTCTGATAAGGAACTCCTAAAATTCCTCTAAATCCATTCCCATTCTTCTTGGAAACACCATTCCTCACGGCAACGCGGAAATCGGTCCGCCGCCAGGCATCCCAACTCGGCCACCAGGAGCGACACCTCCACCCGCGAAGCCCGATGTCGCTGCATTATAACTTCTCGACGCCTGTGCTCGCGTGGCGGTAATCACATTCGACGCTTCCGAATTACTCCAGAAAACATTCTCCTGATGAATCCAGCCCGGCGTAATCGCCTGATTATTCACCTCGGAAATCAACAGATAATCTCCATTGATTCCCTCTACCGTCAACAACGCTTTCGCCTCAATCGGCATTCCCACGCTCTTCGCACCACCATCCGGAGAATCCAGTAGCATCACCGTTTTCGTCTGGATATTCTGCCTCACACTCCGTCTTCCATAAGTATCCGTCCGTACGGTTTCCTGCATCTTCCCGGCATAAACCTGCATCTTCATTCCGACTCTTCCCCAGTCGAGCAACGCCTGCGTATAATTTCCCGTACGTCGATGCACTCCACCACGCACGGAACATGCCAACTTATGATTCGGAATGTTCTCCAACACGCAGTCCAGCGCCTTTACACCTTTTTGATTCGTCGCCACGCTCCAACGTTCCATATTCGACAGTAAAACTCCCGTCCGCAACAGAAACGCCAAATCACTCTCTTCCTCCAGATTTTTGGGTCTCGGAATGTCCGCATAGCTCGCCAGAACCATATTTCCACCGGAAGTCGCAGTAAAAATCTCCGGCGTCTGTTCCTCACCCATCTGCGCGTAAGCATAATTATACGCTTCCGTCAGCGTCACACGATTATCATAACACCCCGAAAAATCCGCTTTACCGTCCAGTCCATCCATGAAATAATGCAGAAACTTACCATAGGAATTTCCATCATGTTCAATTTCCGCCGCCTGCTGGCCGAACGAACAACTCGTAATCACCGCAAAACTGGAGTTATATTTCGCAAAATTATTCTTATTTCCCATCAGCGACCGGAATTCGTGCATAAACCCATCCGTTTCGCCGCCTCCCACCTGCACATTTCGGCAAGCGTCCAGCACCAACAAAACTTCTTTCGCGTAAACTTCTCGTAACTTCTGTAACAGATAACTCAACGATATCAGCCTTTTCTCCTGAATCATCTGCAATGCGTCTACATCCGTTCCCCGGTCAAATTTCATATCCACCATATTTCGCGGACAGAAAAAACTTTTCCCGCCAATCGCTCCACCGTGACACGCAATTACAACAATTAAACGCTGACAATTCGCGCTTTTCGCCCAGTCCAGCGCCTTATAAAAATTCGTATCCGTCGCGTTTTCATTCATCAGCAACGAAATATTCGCGCTCCGAACATCATGTTCCGTCAACCATTTCTGCATGCGACGCGCGTCATTACAGCAACCATTTAGCGACTCGAGTCCTGTTCCGGAATAATCATCAATCGCAAAAAGAATTGCGCACGTATCCACTCTACTCTGTACGCCGTTACTCGACTTCCGCACATTCACTCCCGGAGGATTCGCCAGCGCTGGTCTACTTCCGCTCTGATAATAACTCCGACTCTCCTCCGCGTCCACATTTCCGGTAAAAGTCACCAAAAAACAGGAAACGACGAATACACATGCCGTGAAAAACGAAAAACTCTTCTTCATGATACTTCTTTTCCTAAGCTGTTCTGCTTCTCGTTATTTTACTTCTCGTGAACGCACTTCTCATGGATATACTT
>JAUNAI010000425.1 GCA_030527705.1 Planctomycetia bacterium
GAGAACGGAAATGAAAAAAATGAGAATGGTTCTGCAGTAAAAACGTCTGAAGAAAATGAAAATATTTTTGCAGAAAATACAGATATGACGCAAAATGAGACAATTGATGGACTGGAACAAGAATCTGATACGGACGAGGGAGATGATTCCCAGTTCCGGAAGAATATCCGATTTCTGTTTCAGCGTCTTTCCGGGAATTAAGATGTTTCGCGAAGCAATTCTAGGTATTACCAGACGGTTCTTTAATATCTGTTAAGTTTTTTCCGTTCTTTAAATTTAATGTAACCGCCAGTCTACAAGATGAAAATCGACGCGCGTCTGGCCGTTATATGAGTTCAGCAGTGGGCGAAACGCAATATCGATCGGCTTTCGTTTTTCATAAATCTCCGTCAGTTCCTCCAGATGCTCTCCCATATTAAACGCGATAATCCGGTACGTTCTTCCCCCCTGCTCGACGAATAACGCGAGATGTACTGGTCGCTGTGCGTCACCGTCATACCGCTGCTTTCCGAGTGCTGCGGGAACGCGAGAAAGTACCACATCCGTTGTGCAGAAAACCGGAGCTGGATTATCCGTTCCGAACGGCGCGAGCGTATTAATCGCCTGAACTGCCTTAAGCGTGAAAATGGCCAGAATTTCTTCCGAATCAATCCATAACTCAGGAATTCGCGATTCTTTCGGTAATACCCGATCGACGACCTCACAGAACGCATCACGAAACGCTTCTACATTTCCTGCCGAAATCCGTAATCCTGCCGCGCCTGCGTGTCCGCCGAAACGTTCTAGATAACTGGAACACTGAACCAGCGTGTCATGCAGGTTAAATTCCGGGACATTCGAGATTCCGCGAGCCGACCCGGTTCCGCTCTGCGCACCGGTTTTACTCAATGCAATCAAGATCGACGGCGCGTTATACCGTTCCGCCAGTTTCCCCGCCACAATTCCGATAATCCCAGGGTGCCAGTCGTGGCTTGCTAACACAATCGCCGTCGGTGACTCTGTCTGCTGTGGATACAGTTCTTTCAGCTGTTTCGACGCTTCTCGCTGCATGACCGTCTCGAGATTCCGACGTTTTTCATTCAGCTCATCCAGATAAACTGCCGTTTCGCGCGCGGATTCAGGATTATCTGTAGTCAGAAGGTCTACGCCTATCCATGCCTGCTCCAGTCGCCCAGCCGCGTTGAGTCGGGGAGCGAGCGAGAAGCCGACATCTTCCGCCTCAAAAGCGTTTTTATCGAACAATTTACTCACTTTCAGAAGTGCTTCCAGCCCGACGGATGGCTTCTCACGCAACTGCTGTAAACCCGTTACCACAATCACGCGGTTCTCGTCCGTCAGCGAAACGACATCCGCGACCGTCCCAATCGCCGCCAACGAAATTGCTTCCAGAATAAACGCCTGTCGCCGCGGTCCAACACGTGGATTACTCGCGAAACGCTGGCAGATCGCCCACGCCAACTTAAAAGCGACGCCCGCCCCACTCAGATACGGAAACGAATACGGTTCATCGATTTCTGGATACTGAATCAGTGTGCTCGGCCGATTCGCCAGAATCACCTTCCGACGCACGACTTCCTCCTCCGGTGCTCTATTTTTCGGCGCCTCGGCATACATTTCCAGAAAAATATCGTCAGGAAGAGCATCAAACTTCCCACAATCCGCAAAATCGGGATGTCCGAAAAGGTTCGGGTGCACAATCGCGTCCGCGTCGGGGAGTTTTTCGCCCGGCTGATGGTGGTCAGTAATGATAATCGTCATGCCCAACTTTTTCGCGAGCGCGACTTCCTCGACCGCTGTAATTCCGCAGTCAACTGTCACAATCACCTCTACGCCTCGGTCTTTCAGTTCCTGAATCGTCTCACAGTTCAGCCCGTAACCGTCCTTAAGGCGATTGGGAATGAAGAAAATCGGCCGAGCCGCGTTGTCTCCCGTAAAATCAAGACGCAGACACTTAAAGAGAATCGCCGTCGCGGTCATTCCGTCCACGTCATAATCGCCGTAAATCGCAATTTTTTTCGACTGTCGTACCGCATTCACTAACATCTGCGCCGCGCGTGCACACCCGTGTAACGAGTTCGGTTCATGAAGATGAATCAGCCGTGGGTCAAGATGACGCGCCACATCATTCGGCGTCTGAACACCGCGAGAAACGAGTAATTTCGCGAGAACTGGTGGCACCTGCGCAAAACGTGTAATTTCGGTAATAGACGCGATGTCGCGTTCACCAGCTCGAAAACGCCAACGTTTTGTGAGATGTTTTGCCATGTGAAAATTTAAAATTTCTATAATTATGGGGAAGGCACAAAAAAATAACCGGAAACAAAAATTTCACAACACGACATTACGCGGAAAACGCAGAAACGCGTGGAAAGTTCTGTTTCCAGTTGTCAAGAAGAAAAAACTTATTTTTTCTTTTCTTTGTGCAACGTGTGTTTACGATCATGCGCACAATATTTTTTCACGTTCAGTTTTTCGCTTCCCGGCTTACGACGCAGAACGTAGTTGTACGCGCCACATTCGGAGCAGACAAGGAACATCGGTTCCGCTTTTTTCTTGCTTTTGGCCATTTTTGATTCTCCCAGTGTTAAATCGTCAGGTTTCCCTGCGATGAATCCTAAAAATTATATTTTGGTCATTATTTTACACGATGCGGAATTTTTGTAAAGCCCCCCCGGCGGGTACTCAGCGTTTTTTCTTCAATTTTTTTTGAAAAGAGGAAAAATTTAAAAAACCGACAGAGAAAAAAGGACGTAAAAAGTATGAGTTTCCAACAC
>JAUNAI010000074.1:0-4242 GCA_030527705.1 Planctomycetia bacterium
ACTTTATCGATTTAGTGACTTGAGCCGTTCCGCAGCCTGCTCAGGGGTAATGTCACGCTGTGGCTCACCGAGCATCTCATAACCGACCATGAATTTCTTTACCGTTGCGCTCCGCAGAAGCGGCGGATAAAAGTGTGCATGGAGAGTCCAGTGCGCGGTATCCTCACGATTTTCGTTTTCACTCAGAATTCCTGGCGCACCGTGCCAGCCCATCGAGTATGGGAAGGAAATCTCAAAAAGTTTATCGTAAATTCCGAGAAATTCTTTCATAATCGTCGCCAGAGAATCCCGTTGCCCCTCATTTAGGTCCAGAATCCGTCTCGCATCAAATTTTGGTAACAGAATCGTCTCATACGGCCAGACCGCCCAAAACGGAACCAGAACCGCCCAGTCATCATTTTGCGTCACCACACGCTCACCCACTTCCAGTTCCCGTTCCAGATACGTTGCGAGCATCGTCCGTCCATACTGTTCATAGAACGCACGCTGGTTCTTCTCCTCCGCCGCCGGCTCATTCGGCAACGATGAAGACGCCCAGATCTGCCCATGCGGGTGCGGATTGGAACATCCCATCACCGCGCCTTTATTCTCGAAAATCTGCACCCAACGGTATTTCCGCAACAGTTCGTCTGCCTGCTCAATCCAGATGTCCACCACGTGACGGATTTCTGGAATCTCCATCTGCGGTAACGTCAGGTCATGACGCGGTGAGAAACAGATGACACGACACTCACCACGCACACTTTCACTCTTAAAAAGAGGGGTTTCCGACGGACTCTTAATCGTATCATCTGTCTCTTTCAGTAACGCGGAAAAATCATTTTGGAACACGAAAGTCGATTCATATTTCGGATTCTGTGCCCCTTCTGCACGTGTATTTCCCGGGCAGAGATAACATTTCGGGTCATATTCCGGTCGGTCATTCAGCGCAGGTTTCTCGACTGCACCTAGCCACGGACGCTTTCCACGGTGTGGAGAGACCAAAACCCAGTCTCCACGGAGCGGATTAAAACGGCGATGTGGTTCATTACGATGTTCTTCGGGCAAAATACTCATCTTTCACCTACCTGAAAGGAAACAGAAATAAAATGAAAATAAAACGGATACATTCGTATACATTGTAACCGACTTGGGAAATTTTTCAAGTCCCCCCTGTTTACCCCTAAAACACCTTATCTGAATGTTTTATCGACTCATAGTGTAGATACATCCATTACGTGAAATATTTTATATTATCACTGCAGGATGCATGAGGACGCTGTAAAAGGCCTAAATACACCGTAAAATGTGTTAACACGTTCTAGTGTTCACCGCAGGGGAGACCCATGGCATCATAAAACGTTATTTTTCCAGCATCTTGATAAACACACCCCCCACAACACTTCTTCCGGTAAAACTACACCGTTTAGCAGTACTGGAGTAATACCAGTCTGTCATCGGAACGCGGGGAGATGTGGCATTCACGAAACTGTAAACGGATTCCATAATTGCGTCGAAATCCTTCCGATTATCCGCAAGCGTCGCCGTCCAGACTTGCCAGTCGAGTTTCGTGTAATCTGACCGATTATCGAGTGGCAGACCGTATTCATTCTGGACTGTTTTATAATACGCCAGCTCTTTTTTCACGATTTCCGGCGAGAAGAGTTTCAGGTCGTACAACTTATCCCACACGAGGTTATATTTCATGCTCCACGTTCCAGGCTGATCGAACGCAAGACGATAATGGTCACCATTATTCGCCATTTTTTCCCACTCTTTCGCGAAACTTTCCGCAGCGGATCGGTATTTCTGCGCGTCTTCCGTTTTTCCCAGCATTTCACACAGCCGACTGTAACACGCCAGCGCGACGATCGCTTTTACCGACAGATTACAGTTATGAGCCAGATGTCCCGCGAAATCGTCCGTGCAGAGCTGATTTTCCGGGTCAAGTCCCTTTTCGAGCAGGAATTCCGCCCATTTCGTGACGATTTCCCAGTAACGTGCTGCATAATCCGCATTTCCGTCGCGCTCCGCTGCTGCATAAAGCAGAATCAGCATATTTCCTGACTCCTCGACCGGCATCTGGCGATCTTCTGACTTCTCACCACCGCCGTATGTCTGACCGTTTAACTGCGGATAATATCCTAAATCGTGCGGAGCATACGGGAACGGCCACCGTCCAGATTGAGCATACTCCAGCGCCGGGGTAAGCGTCGCTTTTAGAAGTTCATTATTCAAATACAGGAAAATCGGTGCTGTCGGGTACAGTACGTCAACCGTCGCACCGAAACCGCCACTGAAATGTTCTTTCGAGACGAGAAGCATTTCTCCGTTCGGTAGAACTGCGAGTTTATGCGCTCCGACAGCCTGACGATACGCAATTGCACAGAGTTGCGCGTATTTTTCGCCTCCCCGAGCTACACAGTCTGCCATGAGTTTCGCGTCGAATTTCGCGCATTTCTCCGACAGTTCATCATATTCCGTCGCGGCCGCGCTCAGGATTTCTTTCACTTCTGCACCGTCTTTTCTCCAGTATGGACGCAGTTTCTGTCCGAGAAATTCCAGACAGTATTCATCATCATACGCAATCATCAGCATCCGATTTTCGGTCGTTTCCCCCACTGTTGGCAGGTCGAAAACGCATGTCATTACTGGCCAACGGTCCTGACACGGACGCGGGAAATCTGTATCGTCCACTTCCGCCACATTTCCGAAATCTAGGAACGTTTTTCTTGCCGTCTCATCATCTGTGAGACACATTTTTGCTCCGGAATCCTTCTGTGAGGCGATGAACTGATAACCCCAGTCGATTCTCACATTATCCCCGGCGCGCGCCAGAATATTCTGGGTGGCGGACCCGAAACGGAGAATATCGAGCGTTACAGTTTCCATCCGCTTCCCACAGACCGGCTGGTCGATGGAATGGACGCACAGTTCTGCCGAATTATCATAATAAATCTTCACGTCATGTTTCTTTCCGTCGACTGCGCGCACGCTCCATGTTATGTAAGAGATCGGACGTGAGTAAACCATCAGGTCATCCATCATGCACGGTGTCATAAATGTCAGCGTCAGTTCCACGCCCGCCTCCTCGAAAACGTAAATCGTCCGCGTCGGGAGAATCGTTAGCGACTTCTGCGTCATATTCGGAACATTAAAGAAGTTAATTTTCCCCATCACAGAGAAATTCCGTCCGTCGATTTTCACGAAATTCGTCAGACAGTGAATCTGCCCCGTCCAGTGCGTCGTCATCTGTCCATTTAGCGTGTCGCCAGCCGACCAGATACTAAAATACGGGTCATGCACGACCAGCGGAACTGCCGGAGCACGTAAACTTTCCGTCTGAGCACGTAAGGTATCTGCTGAAGCATTGAAATCTTGTGCTGAGGCTGGTAGCGTTGCGAAACAGAACAGCATGAATATCAAAAATCGATACATACAGTGAATCTCCTTGAATTACTTAACTTCAATTTCTAGAATCTCTTCTCCACGCAGAATCGTTACATGGAAAGAATCCTCATAATCAATATACTCCAGCTCTGACGCTAAATCTTCCAGGGACTGAATTAACCGAGCGTTTATGTATAAAATCAGGTCATCAGGGCGTAAGTCGGCCTTTTCCGCTCGCGACTGCGACGCGACCCAGTCGATAAATGCTGGTGTACGCGGGAACAGTTCCGGTACCATTCCTAGACCGAGCTCCGACAGTCGCACTGACCGTTCCGGACGTACACGCTCTTCAGACTCCTCACCGTTCGAGCCCATTCCGGATTGTGCCGCATTTTCTGCAGCTGCGTCGGTCTGTGCATCTCCAGAAAGAATCTTCTGAACTGCCTCACGTACTGCGAAAGTCGGTAACGCGAAATTCAGCCAGCATCCCGTCCTCGCGTGTTGTAATTCTTTCCCAAGAATCCCGTATAGCGTCTCGCCGTCTGTGGAAATCAGTGCACCACCCGTCGCGCCTGGATTATTCGTTGTAACGTCCAGAACGAAAACAGGGCCGTGATACCGCGTCGTGAACGCTCGCCGTTTCGCGTCCAGCCGAGTCACCGTCGCGATTTTTCCCGCCTGAACCGACACCATCTCATTCCCGACGGCCACATTAAAAAGGTTACTTACCGCCAGAATCGGCAGTCCATCCAGTTTCCTTTCCCGCATTTTCGCCTCAGTCCACGTTGCGCCCACCTCTAAATCGAAAAACGGAACTTCTTCCTTCTCGATTTTTAGTAACGCGAGTTCCAGCATCGCATCTACTCCGAGGAT
>JAUNAI010000074.1:4252-14004 GCA_030527705.1 Planctomycetia bacterium
TGGCCGTGTATCGACTTCCATCATAAAGCACGCACTCCAGCTCGTCCGTATTTAGCACAGGACTGAACGCTGTCAGAATCATTCCGTCTGCTGAGATGAAAACACCAGTCTGATACTCTTCCATCTCAGCGAAACCGCCCACACCATAAATCTTCACCATTTTCGGCTGAACCCGTAACGCCGTGTCGGAGAAGGTCGCAGAAACTGGACGCTCTTGGGGGACGGGACGCTCTTGTTCCGTATTATCACTATTCTGTCTAGTTTCGGGGACAGGAATGTCCCTGCCCCTGAAATTCAGCGTCTCGAAAATCACACCGCCAGCGTAAACCGTTACCGATTCCGGCACGCGATTCGTCCCGCCTGAAAATCTAAATTCCCACGGTAAACCGCCATCTAGTAGATCTAACTCCATCATCACAAGTCGCGCCGTTCCACTTTCTGCAGTTCCGTTCTCCACCGATTTCGTGAAGTAAAACCGAGCCTCGACACCCCCGACATTCCCTTCCAGCACGTCATAAACGTTTCCGGTTTCATCATGGAACGGTAACGGCGATTCCCCGAAATACCGTAACTCCAGCACTTCCGGTCCTTTCTGGCATACCTCACGCCACAGCGTCAGTCCCGGCACGAGCATCCGACTTTCCGGTGGTGTCGCTTGCCGCGTAAAATCCCCTTTATTTTCCCAGAAAACATCCACTGACGCCTGTTTCAGAACCGTTTTATCCTCCGAGAAAATTAGCTCGAAATCCACTCCTGCACCATTTTTCCCTTGTAACGTTTCCGGAACCGTGACATTTTCCATTACTGGATGCACGGACGTCTCATCCGCATGGTGTTCTGTATCGGTTTCAGTTTTAACTTTTCCGCTTTCCAGTTCCTCTTCTTCACGGGCTGCGGATGAAACGTTCGCGCTCCCAATAACGCTCTCGTTCTCAGCCGTAAACGCCTTCCACACCCGCACGGTTTCCTGACGGTTAAAGTAATAATTCACATAACCGTCCCGTTTTTCGTAAACCTTCTGTACCTCGACAGGCATTTCCTTCAGAAACTTATAAAGCTCCGCCATCTTCAGAAGTTCTGCTGGAATTCCGCTCGGAACTCCCGGTTTTTCTCCATCACCTGGTTTTCCCTCAGGTTTCGGCCCTTCTCCCGGTTTTCCTGGCATCTCTGGAACACTTCCAGGCTTCAGTTCTCCCGGCTTCTTTCCCTCATCATCTGGGAACGCTTGCGTCATAAATTTTTCTAGTTCTATCCTAGAATGTACACCAGAAAGCCGTACCCAGATGCTCTGCGTTTCCGTTTTCTGTCCTACTTTTCGCGAGAACTCAATCGGCACGCACCAACCTTTCGGGAAAATACCCAGAACATTTTTAAAATCATTCACCGTCGCAACTTGTCTACCTGCGAAAGAAAGAATCCGATCACCGAGGTCCAGTCCACGTAATGCTACATCAGAATCTTCCAGAATCGCGTTCACTACCGGTCTTCCCAGCACGTCCGACGCAACTGTCGCGCCGAGCGTCGCGTGGTCCAGAACCCTCCCAGAACGGAGATGACTTAAGAAATACTTTACCTGATTGCTCGAAATTGCGTAACCGACACCGACGTTAATCCTTCCGCGCTTCTCGAAAGAACACCGACCGTTAATTCCGATTAACTCGCCCGCTGCGTTAAATAACGGACCACCAGAGTTTCCCGGATTTACTGGAGCGTCTACCTGAATACAGTCTGCATATTCTAGAAAAGTCCCCGCCGGATACTGATACCGGTGCGTCCCCGACACGATTCCATGCGAGACGGACGGTGTAAAATCTTCTTCGAAACCGAACGGATTTCCAAGTACCCACGCCCGGTCTCCGGCACACACAAGATCACTATCCCCCCAAACTGCCGGAGTAAAACGTTCCGTCTCCGTCCCAGTTCCCGGTCCTGCCACGATTTTCGGCAGAATCTTGATTAGCGCTACGTCTCCGACCGGGTCCAGTCCGACAACCACTGCGTCATAAACTCGACCACCAGCCATTCCGACCTTCATCCAGACACCACACGGCTGAACCACGTGAAAGTTGGTGACGACGAAACCGTCTTCTGAGATAACCACACCGGAACCACCGCTACTTCCATCAACCGGATAAATCGCGACGAGCGACGGTGTAAGACGCTCCACCAGCGCGACCTGCTCCGCCTCCTGCGCCCGTAACAAGTCAAGAGTTCTTCCGGTTTCCGCACCGAAAACGTTTACCGATGCGGAAAATAGGAGAAAGATTCCAGTAACCAGTCCGAAAAGGACTCCGACAGTAACGCGCTTCCGTTTCATGTTACCTCTAAATTATTTTACGGTCTATCTCTGACGCGAACGGCGAAGATATGCCAATCCCGGAATTGCTAACGCAATCAATACCCATGTCGCAGGCTCCGGCAAAGCGCTGTGTGACCCAACTTGGAACATCACGCCATTATCCGTCCAAATCGGATTCACAATCAGCGAGTCCGCGACCGCCGAGAAATTGACATTCACATCTTCCAGAGAAAGCGTATCACTGAAATCCGTCCCCTCAAAAACGGTGAGCGTAATCACGTTATCAATTCCCGAAGCGTCACCGACAAATGTAAATTTCAGATTATCCGCATTCCAGCCGGTAACACTCGACGATTCTGCCAGCGTTCCCCAATTCATGTCCGTGCTAATATCTGTAAGGTCCATGACAATTTCTAAATCGCCATTTAGGTTCAAATCACCCAAAACCGTCAAATCGCCCTGCGTCGCGGAGAGGTACAGTTCATCATTTCCCGCAAAAGACAAGTTTCCGCTAACCGTTCCATTTCCGGTAAACCGCGTGTTGTCCGCAATGGAGACATTAAACTTATCCGCGTCGGAAGCTGAAGTACCATCAAACGCCATCAGGCCGGTACCCAGCCCGCCATTTCTCTCGCCATCAAATTCCACGGTTCCCGTCCCGGTCACGTTTCCAGAGAAAGTCCCACTTCCGATACCCGTATTCGTGAGCGTCAGCGTTTTGTCACCGATATTAAACGGTGTCGCAACCGTCCAGTTTTTCGCCATGGAGGTTATCGTAGAAATTCCCTTCCAGGAACCGTCCTGATTGATTGCCAGCGTCTGTGCGTTACTTCCGTCCGCATTTTCACTTACTGTAAGAGCTGTCGAGACACCACTCTCATACCGTACGTCAATCCGGTAATTCTTCCCCGCCTTAAAATCATACGTAGCGGAAAGAACAGAATCCGACGAGTACAGAACAGCCGTCCGTTCACCCGTTTCCAAGTCCGTGATGAAAACATGTCCGTCCTTGTCGCTCCGCGCGAAGGTCAACGTTCCGTCTTTCGTTGCCGTCACTTCCGTGATGTAACCGCTATTTCCCGCTGTCACCGTGCGTTTCTCTAAATCGTAATCGAAACCCCAGATGGCGACATCTTCCTGCGAGCGTGAATTGTAAGCCGCGTAACCCCACGTTCCACCCGTGTTAAAGTCGAGCGTCGTGTTCGCGTCCGTCGTGTTAAAGACACCCGTTCCGAATGCGCTGTTCGTGTTAATAATCAAATTCGCACGACCCGTAGAGTGAAATTTCGTTCCGCCAGTGTACGTGTTATTTCCAGAAAGCATAATCACGGACGGTCCACCCTCCCCATAATGGAGATTCAACATTCCGTTTCCCGAAATATCGCCGGAAACATTCATGGCCGCTCTTTGGTCTTTCCAGCCTGAACGGAGACTTCCAGTGTCACCGCTTAAGATGACATCACCGAAAACTTCCACAGAGTAATTGTTGTTAAATAATGTCGCACCGTTTCCGAGTGTAATGTCGCCGTAACCGAAGTTACTACCGCGATTCGAGCCGACGACACCTTCCGTGATTGTCAGACCGCCAGTGTAATTACTGTTTCCAGCAGTTAAGTAACGAATATCGCCAGCGGCTGTCACAACCACCGCCATTTTCGCATTTTCGACCGTTTCGCGATTGTTTTTATTATAAGAATCCACCACGTTGACACTGGAATTCATTCCTTTAATATAAAGCGTCGCAGTTGTGTTGGACTTATTGTTCACGACGTAACCAGAACCCTCAACCTTCTTAATCGTCGTCCCGCCGTCCGTGCTGTTACTCAGACCGTAAAGGTCCAGATACTCCTCATTGGTGATTTTTCCGGACATGTCACCGAGCGCGCCAACATCCGTAATACGGACTTTTGCCGTATATTGACCGCCCCCCTGAGGTTCTGTCTTAAGATTCGTAAACGTGTTGTTTTTATTTGTCAACACGACCCAGTGCGTGTCGTTCGAGTCATTTTTAATGGTCAGCGTATTCGTCGCGCCATCAGAAATCACGCCGTTCAGGTTCACACAGAGATTCGTCCAACCTGCGCGAACACCACCGTCATTCGAGTTAATCACGATATTCGAGTCGATATTAAACGTACCATTTCCGGCTTCACAGTTGCGCAAGTCACCACCATCGAGCGAAATCGTCGCGTTTTTCAGTGTGGAACCTTTTACCCAGACCTGCCCCCCCTGAATCTTAATTGTTCCGTTGAAACCGTCAGTATTTGTACTCGTAATCGAAGTATTTCCACCTGTGTTGATAATCGTTCCATTGCCGGTCAGCGTCGTATTCGCGCCGATATGGTTATACGTTTGCGAACCTTTCGCGAATGTCAACGTCGCGTTAGTCTGCACGTCAAGAGTGTCTGCGACACTTAAGACAGACTGATTGTAACCAGTCGCCTCGCTGTTTACCGTAACATTTCCCGTCCCAGAAATGGTAAGGTTTTTCACCGTAGCCGTCGCGCCAACCGTTACGTTTCCGGCAGTCACGTAGGCGGAATCCGATGCGCCCGGAACCGTTGTCTGGAGCGTCGTAAGGTCATCTTTCAGCCAGTTTACGTCAGTCCAATTCCCAGAATCATTTTGCCACGTGAAATTGTCTTGGGCTAAAACTGACTGCGCACAAAACGAACCACCCGTGACGGTTAAACCCAAAAATAACGCGTATGTATATCGAAAATTATGTTTTTTCATCGGTTACGTGGCAAGGAACCACCCTCTTAAATGGAATATATTTAAACTTGCTCCATTGGGAGAAGTTGCACTATCTCACAACTCTAATATCGTACATGGTCTCGATTTTCTGAAAAATCTCTTCATAAGACCAATTGTAACCTTTAGTGAAATTTTAACAACCCCCACTGTGAAGGATTTTTTTAATAAATTGCCAGATTTTCCAAAATTTCCTGAATTTCCTGAATTTTTCTTGAGATTTTCGGAAAATTTGCGAAAAATGTCGTAATAATTCCGGGGAGACACTTGACAAAAATGAAAGTTAAGGTTAATTTATAAGTTGAGATGTTTTATGAATGGTCGCTTTTTCAGATTTTCGCGCAAAATGGGGGATTTTTCACGGAAATGTCGGATATTTTGCTGAAAATTATATAAAGTGGCAATTTTTGACGATAAAAAAGGAATACCGCATAATGTCTTTTCGGTTTTGCGGGGAAAAGAAACCGGGAAGTGAATAAATCAGGGATTTCAGTTAGAACCAAGGAAATTCTTCATGGCCAAAAGAAGAAATTTTGCTGCGATTTTGGTAAAATGTGGCCTCATAAGTCAGGACCAGCTTGATGAAGCCCAGAACGTCGCGAATTCACAGAAAATTAAATTGGGGGAAGCTCTTGTCCAGCTGGATTATGTTTCGGCAAATAACGTCATGCGTGCAATGGCGCAGGAGTATGGGACGGAGTTTGTGAAACTTAATACCGTTAATATTCCTGCCGATGTTGTTGCGTTGGTACCGGAACATACAGCGCGTGAACTGAATATTGTGCCGATCTCAGCTGATGAGGGTGAGTTGACGATTGCGACGTGTGAACCGGAAGATTTTAACACGATTGATAAATTGACATTCTTACTGAATCGCCGAATTAATATTAATCTTGCGCCGAAAGAGGCGATTTTACAGACGCTGAATCGGATTTATGGTCAACAGGGCCTTGCTCCAATTATGTCTCTTGCGGCCACGGAAAGTGCGCAGCAGTCCGCAGAGATTGATTTTTCCGAGACGGATATTTACGGAGTCGACGGTGAAGAGGAGGGGCTGGATGAATCTAGTGCACCGATTATTCGTTTGACGCAGTTAATTATTACTGAGGCAGTTCAGCTAAAGGCGTCTGATATTCATATTGAGCCGTTTGAGGATCGAATTCGTATTCGTTACCGAATCGACGGTGTTTTGGTGGAGCGTGAAAGTCCGCCGCGTCGGTTACTGGGGGCGTTATTGTCTCGTATTAAAATTTTGTCGAAACTGGACATTGCGGAACGTCGTCGTACGCAGGACGGTCGTATTAAAGTGACGGTCGGAAACAAGGAACTTGACTTGCGAGTGAGTATCATTCCGACGAACCACGGACAGTCTGTGGTAATGCGTATTCTGGATAAAGATAACATTAAAATCGGTCTGCGTCAGCTCGGTTTTGCGGAAGATGACTTTAATACGTTCAACACGCTGATTCGCCGTCCGAATGGGATTATTCTTGTGACAGGACCGACGGGGTCGGGGAAGACGACCTCTCTGTATGCTGCACTGAACGCGTTGAACACGCCTGACCGAAAGATTATTACGGCAGAAGACCCTGTGGAGTATTATCTGGCGGGAATTAACCAGGTGGAAATTAAACACCAGATTGGTCTGGACTTCGCGAGTGTTATTCGTTCCATGTTGCGACAGGCGCCGAATATTATTTTGGTGGGGGAGATGCGAGACTTGGAAACGGCTCAGATGGGTATCCAGGCGTCGTTGACCGGGCACCTTGTGTTTAGTACATTACATACGAACGACGCGCCATCGGCGGTCACACGTTTGGCGGATATGGGCGTTCCGTCGTACCTGATTGCAAGTTCTGTAATTGCGATTATGGCTCAGCGTCTGGTGCGTACCGTCTGTAAAAAATGTCGTGAACCCTTCCAGCCCCCGCAGTCGGCAATTGAGTCCGCAGGTTTCCCACCGAGTGTTTTGGCTGACGCACATTTCATGCACGGTCGCGGTTGCTCGGCCTGTAACATGAAGGGATATAAAGGACGTCTTGGTATTTATGAGTTGATGAAAATGTCGAGTAAAATCCGAGAATTGACGTTCGCGGAAGCTCCGACAGCGCAGATTCGTCAGGCAGCCATCACGGAAGGTATGAAGACGTTATACATGGACGGTCTGATGAAGGTCGCGAAAGGCGTCACAACGATTGAAGAAGTCCTCCGCGTCGCGAAGATGTCGGAAGATGATGGGTGATCATTGGGGATAAATATTCTTGGGGTGGGTATATTCCTGTTTCGAAATTGGAAGAATTGCATGAAAACTCCTGTCCCCGAGGTGTAAAAGATGAATACAGGACGAGAATATCCCGTCCCTCAATATACTATAAAAACACATTCAAATTAAAGGTAACGAATTATGGCAGTACTTATCGATAAACTTTTGCAGACTGTAGTTAAACAGGGTGTATCCGACTTGCACATCACGACAGGGCAGCCGCCGGTGGTGCGTCTCCATGGTCGGTTGGTGCGTCTGGAAACGAATGAATTGACGCCGGATGATACCGTCGCGTTGATGAAAAGTATCACACCGTCGCGCTGTCAGCAGGAACTTCAAGAAATGGGAAGTACCGACTTCGGTTTCTCGTTTGGCGACGCGGCTCGTTTCCGTGTTTCCGTGTTCCGTCAGCGTGGTAACGTCGCAATGGTACTGCGTCAGATTCCGAATAAGATGTTGTCGATGGATCAGTTAAGTACGCCGGCGGTATGTCGGGAACTGATTCAGCGTCCGCGTGGTCTTCTGCTCGTGACGGGGCCGACGGGGTCTGGCAAAACGACGACACTTGCTGCGATGATTAAGTGGCTGAATGAGAACGTGGACCATCATATCATTACGATTGAAGACCCGATCGAATTCTATCATCCGAACATTAAATGCACGATTAACCAGCGTGAAATTGGGGTAGACGTACCGACATTCGCGGAAGCGATTCGTCGAGCGTTGCGTCAGGACCCGGACGTCATCCTCGTCGGGGAAATGCGAGACTTGGAAACTATCGAGACGGCAATTACTGCGGCTGAAACCGGTCACGTGGTATTCGGTACGTTGCACACCAGCTCGGCTGCAGGTACGATTAACCGTATTATCGACGTGTTTCCGAACACACAGCAGGACCAGATTCGTACGCAGTTAGCGTCATCTATTCTTGGCGTGCTCTGCCAGACGCTCCTTCCGCGTATCGGTGGTGGTCGAGTGGCGGCTTATGAAATGCTCGTGGTTGATTCCGCGACGGCGAACCTGATTCGTGAAAACAAGATTTTCCGTATTACGTCTGTGATTCAGACCGGTGCGAAGCGTGGTATGCAACTTCTTGACGATCATCTGTTCAAGCTGTGGCGTGATGGAATCGTGACGCTGGAAGACGCAGTCGGTAAGGCGAATAGCGTAGATGACTTGTTGAAGCGCGTTGCGGAATTTAAAGCCGGGAAGCTCCAGGACGAGTGAGAATGGTGAATAACGGGACAATTTGGGGTGTATCGAATTTCATTTGATAAAATAAGGAACGATTCATGGCACTACGTGGTTTGGGGCAAGTTCTTGTCAGTATGAAAATGATTACCGAGGAACAGTTGCAACTTCTTCGTGAGCAGAAGCAGAAGAAGTCGGACGTGTTGCTCGGTCAGTTGGCCATCGAAATGGGGTTAATTAATGATGACCAGCTGGCACAGGCGCTTGGGAAACAGCTCGGAATGGAGACGGTGGTACTTGCGACGTATCAGCCGTTCGATGCGAATATTATTTCACTTATGTCGGCTGACATGGCGCAGAGTTACAAGGTCATTCCGTTAGCACTTGATAAAGAGAATAACGAGTTGACGATTGCCATGAGTCAGCCGCAGAATTTATATATCTGCGACGAACTCCGTAACTTCTTGGGGTACACGATTATCCCGATGGTGGCGACGGATGCAGAAGTAAATAAGTGTCTGGAAAGATACTACACAGAGGATGCGGAGAGCGTCGAGAAAATCCTTGAGGAACTGGAAGCGGATAAGGACCTGAACGACCTTGCGAATCAGGCGGCGGATATCGACTCGAAAGCGATTGATATCACGGGTCTTGAGGCGATGGCGGATTCCGCGCCGGTACGTAAGTTGATTAACATGGTCATCCTGATGGCGATTCGTGACCGTGCGTCGGACATTCACTTGGAGCCGTTCGAGAATGAGTTTAAGATTCGTATTCGCGCGGATGGTCAGCTGTATGAGTTGGTTCCGCCGCCGAAACATCTGGCATTTGCGATTACGACGCGTATTAAGGTTATGGCTAACCTCGACATTGCGGAACGTCGATTGCCGCAGGACGGACGAATCGAGTTATCGGTGGGCGGTCATCCGGTCGACCTGCGTGTGAGTGTGTTGCCAACGCTGTTCGGTGAGAGCGTAGTTATGCGAGTTCTGGACCGTTCCGTGGTTATGTTGGATCTCGATAAAATTGGGATGGACCAGGAAATTCTGGGGAACTTCCGGACAGTTATGCGTCGGCCGAATGGTATCGTGTTGGTTACGGGGCCGACGGGTTCTGGGAAAACGACGACGCTGTATGCTGCGCTTTCCGAAATGAATACGATTGAGGAAAAACTCATCACGACGGAAGACCCGGTCGAGTATGACATTGACGGAATTGTGCAGATTCCGATTGACTCGAGTATCG
>JAUNAI010000074.1:14014-14948 GCA_030527705.1 Planctomycetia bacterium
GTATCGGAAACACGTTCGCGCAGTGTCTGCGTTCTATTTTGCGACAGGACCCGGACCGAATTCTGGTTGGCGAGATTCGAGACTTGGAGACGGCAGAAATCGCGATTCAGGCGGCACTGACTGGGCACATGGTGTTCAGTACGTTGCACACGAACGACGCGCCGAGTACGATTACGCGTCTGCGCGATATGGGTATTCAGCCGTTCTTGATTACTGCGACGTTGGAAGCCGTATTAGCTCAGCGACTTGTACGTCGAATTTGCTCGGAGTGCAAAGAAGAAACAATGCCGAACACCGGGTTACTGGCGGATATGGATATGTCGCCGGATGACGTGATGGGGAAGAAATTCTACCGTGGTCGTGGTTGTGCAGCGTGTAATAATACGGGTCTGAAAGGCCGAACGGGTCTGCATGAGTTATTGTTGTTGAATGACCGACTTCGTGACTTGATTAATCAGGGATGTTCGACGGAAAAACTACGTGACGCTGCACTTCAGGGGGGTTTAACGCCGTTGCGCAAGTCGGGTATGAAGAAGGTATTCTCTGGCGAAACGACGCTGGAAGAAGTGGTACGCGAAACGGTTGCGGAATAAACTTCGCCTCTCCTAACCGGATATTTCACACCCTAAAAGGCAAAAAACGTTAAAGTGTCGTAAAATACGGCATGAGACTGATATTTTTAGCAGAATGTTAAAATGACATAGTGTATTTTAACCCGGAAACAAAAACCATTAAATCTCCCACAGATCTCACAAATTTTCACAGAAATGAGTGAGATTTTAGGAAATGAAAACGATTTTAAATGTCAAGTTTTTGGCGTTTTAGTATCCCATATTTTTCGACACTTCTCACAGAAGAGACAGACTTCACAGACGGATTTTAAATGTGGTCATAGCGATTTAAAAATCTGTGAAAGTCTGTGGAATCTGTGGGA
>JAUNAI010000426.1 GCA_030527705.1 Planctomycetia bacterium
TCACGATTTTTCGCCATGTGCGTCGTAGCGATTTCGGTATCCATTTCCATTTTACTCGGAGCGTCGGTTTTTGCGCAGAATGTTACGAAACAGAACGGAAACCTGCATGAAAAACAGGCGCGAGTGTCGCCAGAATGGATTCAGAACGCCATCATGTATCAGATTAATACCCGTGCGATGACACCGGAAGGGACGGTCGGCGCGATTCGAGAGAAACTGCCGATTCTCAAAAAAGCGGGCGTGACGGTCATCTATTTCTGTCCACTTTTCACCATGGACGACGACATGAATCAGGATTTCTGGTCGCCGCGTCAGGTAATCTCGAAACTCGGAAACCCTAAAAATCCGTATCGGATGAACGATTATGATAAAATTGACTCGGAATACGGCACGGAAAGCGACGTTCGCGCGTTCGTCGAAGAGGCGCATCGGCAAGGATTTCGCGTTATGTTCGACCTCGTGTATCTCCACTGTGGACCGAAAGCGACGCTCGTGAAAACGCACCCGGAATACTTCCGCCATAACCCGGACGGCTCGTTGCACCTGACGTACTGGAAATTCCCGGAATTCGACTTTACCAAAATGGAAACGCGGGAATATTTCTGGCAAAATATGGAGTTTCTGGTAAAAACATTCGACGTGGACGGTTTTCGGATGGACGTTGCCGACGCGATTCCGCTTGATTTCTGGGAAGAAGCGCGTCGTCGTGTGGATAAAATTAAGCCGGGGTGTTGCTTTTTCGCGGAAGGAACGCGCGTGACGGACCAGCTTTTCGCGTTCGACATGAATTATGGTTTTCCGTTCTTCTCGACGGTGAAAAATGTTTACGATAACAACGCTCCAGCCAGCACAATTCGGAAAAATGTGGAAGATATGTGTGCCGCCCGACCAAAAGGGGCGCGAATTGTGCATTATCTCGATAATCACGACTTGTCGAACGACGATTTTCATAACCGAATCGATAAACGGTGGACGATACCGGGCGTGGACGCAGCGTTAGTCATGATTTTCACCCTCGACGGCGTTCCGATGCTTTACTGCGGTCAGGAAATCGCGGACATGTCGCGCCATTCGCTGTACGGGAGTCAAAAATTTGGGAATTGTATCATCGACTGGAGCCGACTTGAGACGGAAACTGGTCAAAATCGGTTAGCATTCCTCGGAAAATTGGCGGAAATTCGCAAAAACGACCCGATTTTCACACGCGGAACGGTCGAGTGGCTCGATAACGACGCACCGGACGAGATTCTCTCTTTTTACCGCGTTCTTGATGGACGAAAAAAGCTCGTGCTGATTAATATGAAACCCAAATCCGTCACGGTAAAAGTGTCGGGCGTCACTGCGGAAAATGTAGAGAAAAGTTGTGTAGAATCCGCATATTCACGGGGAATCACCGCGAACGGCGACGCTTTTCAGGTCGAGCCTTTCGGGTTCATGATTGGGAAGTAAATCGGGGAATAATAGGAGCCGAAAATGTCACGAAAACGGAAAAAGAACGCGAATCAGAAGGCTGAAAATCAGGGGAACAGGCCGAAAAAGGTGCGTCGTCCGAAAAGTTCTCCGTGACGTGACGTACGTGATTCCGTGACCGGCGCGATTCGGGCAGAGCTGAAAGGCAAGATGGACCGGACGCAGTTTTTCGGCTCGCTTATTTCGGTAATCATCTGCGGTCTTATCGGGATACTCATCTCGAGGATCCCAATAAAAGACCTGAAACTGCCGGAAATTTCGGTAGAGATAATTTTTTCCCTGATTATTGGGGGAATCATTTTCATCATCTGGCTCGTGTCGTTCATTTATTGGTGTAATGAAGTCCGCCGTGCGTTTCAGTTTCGGTCGTATGAGTTTTACCGTGACAAAATCGTGCGTAAAACGCGATTTTTCGGGATAACGCGGATGAAAACGTATCCTGTCGCACCGGAATGTTTCGAAATTCGCCCGATTTGCTCGTGGTTCGACCAGTTTTACAGCGACTGGGACACGCGTTTTGAACTGGTGTTTCTGGATGTCATCGGTGAAATTCAGTGTAGAATCCGAAAAGTATCGCACGCGGAAGCGCGTTGGTTGGTGTCGCTCTGGCAGAAAGTTGCGGGAGTTCTGGTGCCGAAACCGATTCATGTAATTCCCCAAGATTGGCGCGTTCCGCGGTCGTTCGTGTGTGAGCCAACACGCATTCGGGCAGTGTGGTGGAATCTACATTGGAGAACGTGGTTTGTTCCGATTTTCTTGTTGTTTGTCAGTGCTTTTTTCTCCCTGGGTATTATTGAGTTTTATACCGGGACACCAGACAGACCTTCTTTTGTGAGTCAGCCTGCACAGGTAGAGTTTTTAAAACAAAATGTTGGATTTTTGGACTACATTTTGATTCTGGTAATTCCCCTGATTCTCATCACTATCATTTTTATTCTTTCACTTTACTGGATTTTCGGGTGTGCGCGTTTTACGCTCGATTCGCGCGGCGTGAGGTATACTTTTTCGGTCATTATTCCACTTCGCATCGTGCGGATTCCGTTAGAGGCGGTCGATTCCTTCTCGATTGAGTGGTATTCTCCCCCATATTCGAATTATGACGCTCGCGCGCTCATGGTAAAGCGGACAGATGGGAAACCTTCCGTGCGTACTTTCAGTTTAACGTCGTTTGAACCGCAGATTCACGAGCTGGAATGGCTGAAACGGAACGGAAATGACGTGCTACGACAGTTAAAGATAGAGAATTCTTGAAACAGGGAAACAGGGAAACTGGGAAATGGATAGACAGGGAAAC
>JAUNAI010000075.1 GCA_030527705.1 Planctomycetia bacterium
GTCGTGGACGAGAAAAGCGTTGCCGAAACGAAAAATGGAATCGACAGAGAAAATATTATTATCATAGAAAATATCGACTACACAGAAATGTAATGAAAATATAAGCGGAAGCGGACGGATTTCTTTTCTGTATATAGCCTGTAATGGAGTTTTTTTCTCTGTTACGGGCTGTTTTTTTCAGGTTGAGATGTAAAAGTGCGAGATTTTATACACCAGCTAAAATGCGTAAACTTTTCTGATTAAAAAATATTTAACGATTTTCTGGATTTTAGTGATAAAATTGCCGATAAAAGAGAAAGGGTGTCTCTCTAGCACTCTGGAAGTGTGTTTATCGGCCGATTCTCCGACAGAAGGAAGAGAAGGCCAAATCGGAGGAATAAATCATGAAAAAAACATTCGAAATACTCGTCGCAGGGACGCTGACCGTGTTTTTCGGAATGGCGACTGTTGCGCAGGGGCAACTTCCCACGGACCGTTACGGAACGCCCATTTACGCGAATCAGGAAGCCTATTACGGCGCGGCACCGCTTCCGGGTGGGTGTCTGAGTGGAAACTGTGGTAATCACGCGGTCGGACCTCTCGTCGGGAATGGCTACGCGGGTGCTCCTGTTCCGGGGCCTGTGGGAGTTCCGTATGGTGTACCGTGTACAGAACCGTGTGGTATGCCGTGTGAACCGTGTGGACCGTGTTTTGCGGGACCGTGTCTTCCGCGGTTACCGTTACCGTGTTTACCGTGCCTTCCGTGTGTTGGTGGCGGGGGCATTCTGAATCGTATCTGGAATGGTCCGAACTACTGGCAGGGAACTGGGTGTAGTGAGCGCGTGATTGATGAATTGCGGAAAAGTTGGCAGCACTGTCCGCAGTGTGACCTGATGGGTGAAAACATTAACGGTCGCAGTGGAAACACCATCGGTACCGGTCTGCGGAGTGCGCAGCTCGTAAATATGGGAGCACCGTACGGACCGATTAAGATGAACGCTGGCCAGCCGGAAAATGGGTACTATTCTGCACCGACGAGACCGTCTGCAATTTCCACGCCGGGTGGATGTTCTTCTTGCCAGAAGGGAATTACCGTAACGGCGAATTCTCCGCAGAATCTGGTTCCAGTGCAGAATTACGCGCCGGTTCAGGTCTCCGTTCAGAATCCGACGCAGAATGTCACACTCACGCAGAATTACGCACCGGCACGGGTTCCGGCGGCGTACATGAATGCGACACGGACGGTGAAGCCGGCTACGCAGTATGTGCAGCAGACTCCTGTATTCCAGCAGGAGCAGGTGGCTCAGCCAGTCCAGTACGCTCAGTCGATTCAGAATCTTCAGCCGACACAGACGTTCCAGGCGTTCCAGGCGACGCCGACATTCCAGCCGGCTCAGCCGACGCAGGGTGTTCAGGGAGTTCAGCCAGTTCAGTATACGGAGCCAGTCCAGAAATCGTATCGGAATACGGGAAGTTTCCGTTATCGCACGAATTATGCTCCGTCCGTAGAGGGAACGTCGGCAAAAAAGTCGAATTCTGATAAGCCGGGTTATCTGCGTGCGATGGAAAATGCGGAGAAAAATGGTCTGGGATTCGACAGTGTTTCAGAAAAACCGCAAGAAAGTGCGTGGCGTGCAATTCCGGTTTCGGGGAATAGTACCGTGAGCGTTCTTCCGGCTACCAGTACTGAGATGGAAACGGTGGCGACGCCCACTCCACGTCAGGAAGGAACATCTGTTCTGAGTGGTACGCCGGGAATGGAAGCACAGGTGGCGTATCCGTCGGCAGTTCAGGCGGTTCCGGCTGCGCCGATCTATCCAGTAGCTCCGGTAGATGCGTGTGGTCCGGTGTGTGACCCATGTTTCGGCGGTCCGTGTTTCGGTGGCTCGTGTTTTGGTAGTGAATGGCCGGGACTGATTCCGTTGGCGGCACGGACGGCGAAAGTAGCTGGAATCGCGGCGTATCGGACGGGACGTGCGGCGGTTATCGGAACGGGAATGGTCGCTCATGGTGCGCTTCGTACCGTCGGTTTCGTGCTCTGGAATCGTCCGCTTCCGGGTTGTGGCGCATTCTGTGGCCCGGTGTGTGACCCGTGTGGTCCCGTATGTGACCCATGTGGTCCGGTCGTCGGTGGTGCTCCGATGATGGATCCAGTTTATGCTGAGAATGACCTTTACCTGAACGCTGGTTATCGTGCCAACTCGCCGTCCGGAATGGTCGCGAATAATGCCTACGTTACGAATAACGGTTATCTTGCGAGTAGCTCCATTTCCGCGAATGTTTCGCCGGTCTCGAATCTGTATGAAGACGGTTATTATCCGCAGAATTATAATTATCTGCCGAATACCGTTGCGCCGATGACTTCCGTTGCGAGCACGAACATCATGCCGAATTCCGTTCCGACCATGAATTCCGTTCCGGCCACGAATGTCGTAATGAATACGGTTCCGCTGAAACCGGCGACGGGGACAGCCACGCTCCTTTCCTACGACACACAGCGTGTTTACACGGAAGATGGAACGGAAGTGATTATTGAGCACGACGCGATGCTTCCAGAAAGTCGAACTGAAAACCGACTGGAAAACGTGGCGGTTCAGTATGCGTCGGCGAAAAACTCGGTAAATACGGGAATTTCGGAAACGGCGTCGGCTCCGGTGCTCCATCCGGCCAATATGGTTCCATATCAGACGGTGTCGGTGGCTTCTCAGCAGGATGTTCCGCTCGAAGATGTGCCGAATACGCTTCCCGCTCCAACTCAGAATACGGTGACGACTCCGGCGCAGAACACGGAAGTGTATCCAATCGTTGCTGCTGAGCGTCCGCAGATTCAGCTTGCACCGGGTGAAGTTCTGGTATCACAGGAAGATTTCATTCTTCTGCCCGCTGGTGAGGTTTCCGCGACGCCGAGCGTTCCTGCTTCGAATAACTCGACACTTCAGAGTACGCCGGTTCAGAATGTCCCGGTTCAGACGATTCCGCTGGAAAGTGTGACGGTTCCGAGTGAGGCTCCGGCCACCACTCCGAGTACCGCGCCGGCTGTGAAGCCGATTCGAGATATGAATGTAACGCGCGTGTCGTTCGTGCAACCGATTACACCGACGCAGGTGAAACCGGAACCGGAAAAGCCCGCAGTGTATCGAACGACGGATACCGGCTGGCAGGTGAAAGTCGCGCAGTAAAGACGTTTACGCTCATGATATCCAGTATTTTCTCTTCCTCCCTACGTTTTAGACTGGGAGGAGGAGATTTTTATTTTCTGACGGTGTTTTCTGGCGGTGTTCTCATATTCTGAATGTTGTGAAAATACGGAAAATCAGAGAAACTGGGAATGGAATAGTTAAACTGGGAGAATCCAGGAATCCTGAAGTGAATCAGTATTACATTCTGAATTTCTCTTTTTTTAAGGAATTTTTCATGAAAACCTTCTCTTTTCCACTTGCCAACGTGTGCGAGCTATGCTAAAATGAAACTGTGTTAAAATAAGACGGTATTAAAATAAAAATGTCTTATTCCGGTTAATTGCCGGAGTTAATGAAACAGGAAAAGGGCGTTTCGTCCTTTTAATTTTTACCTACAGGAGGTTTTATGACCGTTTCCCACCATTTTTCGTTTATACAGGTGGTTCTGTTCATTCTTGTGAGTACATTTTTCGGAAATGTCACATTGGGCGCCATCACAGATAATACGGTTATAGATAATACGGTCACAGCCAGTTCTTTTACAGCCGGGACAGTCACAGATTCTGCCATTACGGACGGAGCAGGGTATCAGATCCGAAATGGGATTCCGAATAGTTTATATTATTTTCGGCTGAATCAGACTGGAAATCAGTATCTGTTTTACGTCGGTGGCGATTTACTGGACGGCGTTGGGCTTTCGAATCCGAATCACCGCTGGAGTGTGACGATGAGCGAGGCGTTTCGCAAGCATTTTCCCGACTCGTCAATTATCGAGACGCGCCATAGTCAGCCACTGGGAAGCTGGTTCGCGCAGTATCGGACTTCCGGTGGTCAGGCGGTTTTCGGAGAAGTCATCTGCAGCGGGCATCTCGCGATTCTTGAGTTGGCGACCGGAGACCGTGGAATGGATATTCGTCATGTCCGTCGACAGGTCGAGGGACTGGTACGGCAGATTAATATGTATCGTTCGACGCACAGTACGATTCTCGTTTACGCACTCACGCCGGAACTTCTGGAAGCGTATCTGAACGGAAACGAAAAGGAAAATGGAAAGGAAAACGGAAAGGAACCGGAAAATATTGAGGAATGTGAGAAAATCGCGGATTATTACGGAATTCCGAGCCTGAATCTGGCGAAAATTGCGGCGCGGGAGATTCTTTCTGGGAAAATCGCGCTGGCGGATTTCACTCAGGACGGAGTTCATCCGACGGACGCGGGACAGAAGATTTATGATGCGGCTATCCGTGATTTTGTGGACGCGCTCGTAAAAGCGACGCCGATTCCAGATGCGCCGACACGGGTGAAACTGCCCGAAAAATTATGGCCGGAGACGAATCCGAATGGGAGAATTGTCGCGTATGAACGTACGCAGTTCTCCGACGGTTGGCAAGGGGGACAGGAAAGTCCTCTGAAACCGTTTCGGCATCTGTTAGTGACCGAGAAAGCGGGCGAAACACTCACGCTGAAGTTTCACGGTACGGATGTCGGACTGATTGACGTAACCGCCGCTGACACGATGAAAATGGAGTTTTCGCTCGACGGTCAAGACTGGAAACCGATTCCTGCACCGAAAGTGGACGGAGAAACGGCGGGAAATGTGGCTGAAAACGCGGAAAATACGGAATATTTCTTGCGTGCGATTCCGCTGGAAGTGTTACTCTCGGAAGAGACGGAACACACGCTGGTTCTGCGTACGTGCGGGGGCGGTATGGCACGGATTGGCGGCATTCTGGTAAACGGAACGGTCCAGAATCCGTATGACGGCATGTCTGCACTCGAAAAAATCGACGCGATTTACGCTCAGATGGACCCGATTCAGTATACGCCGGAAAATGACCGTTTTCGGTATATTCCGGAAGCGATTAAGCGGTTACAGAACGGTGATTCTCTGAGAATCGTCCTTCTCGGTGACTCGATTATGGGGAATACGAGTGCATCGATGTTCGACTTACTTCTCGGCAGAATGTATCCGAAATGTAAAATTGAGAAAATCGCGTCCCTGCGTAGCTCAACCGGGTGTAACTGGTACCAGCATGAAAATCGAGTGCAGTCCTACGTAATCGACAAGAAACCGGACCTCCTGATTATTGGCGGAATCTCGAATGGACAGGACCCGGAAGCCGTTCGGAGCGTGATTCGGCAGGTACGCGCACAGCGGCCGGATCAGGAAATTCTCTTTATCACGCCGGTTTTTGGTGCTCTGCGTGATGACCATATTTCGCGTTGGAGTTATGAGCCGGCAGAAGGTACTTTCCGGGCGGGTATGAAAAAGGTCTGTGAGGAAGAAAAGTGCGCATTTTTCGACATGACCGCTCCGTGGTGGAAATACGTCACCGACAGTGGTAAGACTTACGGCTGGTTCATGGGTGACGCGGTTCACGCGAATGAGCGCGGGTGTCAGATTATCGGAAGATTGCTGGAAATTTATTTTGATGTGGAGAAATAAAAATAAAATAACACATAAAAAAAGCAAGCGACGAAGTCGCAATCAAAAGATTTTTTGAGAGAGGGGCTGGGAGAGACCTATTTTGCAAAAATGGTCTCTCCCACGGGCGTTACGACATTATGGGTAGCAAGGTTCCCCGAAGGGGGGAATCTTGCGTAGAGTGTTTAGGTTTAGCCTCTTCTTTTAGGGGAGGCGCGCTTTGATATTTTATAAAAAACACAGATTATTTAGATGAAAGGAAACTAAAATGGAACTTTTTGAAGCGATGGAAAAACGGCATTCTTACCGGAAAGAGTATACGGACACGCCGATTCCGAAAGAAGATTTACTGAAAATCGTTGAGGCGGGGAGACTTGCGCCGTCCGGAAAAAATGCGCAGACGACCACTTTCGTGATTGTCGACGATCCGGAAATTCTCCGCGAATTTGGTGAAATGCTGGAGCGTCCCGCGTCGATGAAGTCGGCGAAGGCGGCGATCGTCCTGGTCACGAAACCGGAACGAGTATTTTGTGGGCACACCTTCCATCTTGAGGACATGTCAGCGGCGGCGCAGAATATGCTACTCGCGGCGACAGCACTTGGTTACGCGTCTGTGTGGGTTCAAGGGGGATTGCTCATGAATGGTGTGGCGGAACGGATTAATGAGCTTCTGAACGTTCCGGTCGGTCAGTACGCACAGGTTCTGCTTCCCATCGGCGTTCCGGCGGAGGAAATGGCGCAACCAGTGGAAAAACCGCTGGCAGAGCGTGTTGTGTTCAACCGTTTTTAAGGAGTGAAAAAGGTAAATCTTCCTGTTCCTCATTCCTGATTTAATTTCCGGTATGATTTTTGAGTGTTATGCTTGAAGTGATTCTCGGTATTATTTCTGATGTCATTTCAGTATGATTTTCGTTGAGGGACAGGATACTCTTTTTTTATGGTTCCCCTAGTAAAAATTTTCAATTTCGGTATAATTTGAGATTATTCTCGGAGTATCGAGTTAAATGACGGTTAAAACCGGGAGATTTTCGGTTGTAACTCCAGTAAAGAACTCGTTTTTTTAGATAAATGACGAAAAAGGAGCGTTCTCATGCCAGTTCCTGTAAAAATGCCACCGATTATGACGGAAATTGCCGGAGTAAAGATAACGGATCTCGTTCGCGATTTTGGCACGCCTGTGTTCGTGTACGATGAAGCGCGAATCGTGTCGCAGCTCAAGGATTTAGAGAAATTCGATGTGGTTCGATACGCTCAGAAAGCGTGTAGTAACCTCGCGATTTTACAGACACTTCGGCGTGAGGGCGCGAAAGTGGATGCGGTGAGCGCGATGGAAATCCGTCGTGCGTTGGCGGCAGGTTTTAAAGCGCACCCCGATACGGAAGAAGAAATCCCGGAAATCGTCTATACTGCCGACATTTTCGACCGCGACGCGTTAGAACTCTGCGTCGAACACGGAATTCACGTAAATTGTGGCTCAATCGACATGATTCATCAGCTCGGTAAAGCACTTAACGCACGTCCGGAAACGGAATATCCGGTGGAAATCACCATCCGTATTAACCCCGGTTTCGGTCACGGTCACAGCCAGAAAACCAACACGGGTGGTAAACTGTCGAAGCACGGAATCTGGTATCAGGATATTCCTACTGCCATGTCCGTCGGCGCACGGTACGGAATCGCGATTACCGGTCTCCACATTCACATTGGGTCGGGAACGGATTTCGAGCATCTTTCGCAGTGCTGTAGCGCAATGAAAGATTTTGCCATGAGCGTCGGTAGCTCCGTCCATACCATTAGCACTGGCGGTGGGCTTCCGACGGTCTATAAAGACGGTGATGAGTACGTCGATATTCAGAAATATTATGAATTGTGGGACAAAACACGCTGTGAAATCGAGCAGATGAACCAGACGCCGATTACGCTGGAAATCGAGCCGGGTCGGTATCTTGTGGCGGAAAGCGGGTATCTTCTCTCGGAGGTTCGCGCGGTCAAAACGCAGGGTGGGACAGACCTTTTCTATCTTCTGGACGCTGGTTTTAATACACTTGCGCGCCCGATGCTTTATGGTTCGTGGCACCCGATGTCACTCTGTCCGGCGGATGGCGACACGACGGAAGAGCGTCCGACGGTGAATGCGGTGGTCTGTGGTCCGCTGTGTGAATCGGGAGACGTTTTCACGCAGGAAGAGGGTGGATACGTGGTGACGCGCCCCATGCCGAGAGCATGGACGGGAGACATTCTCGTGATGGGCTGTGCGGGAGCGTATGGATTCGTGATGGGTTCCAATTACAACTCGAAACTGTACGCCGCCGAAGTTCTCATCCGCGACGGAAAACCGTACTGCATCCGCAAGCGCCAGACGTTTGAGCAGCTGATTGAGAACGAAATTATGCTGGAAGAGTGATGAGATATATCGGAAATAAAGAAAATATCCTAAACCAGATTGATACGATACTGCGTACGCACGGTGTTCAGGGAGAATCGTTTTTCGATTTTTTTTCCGGAACCACGAGCGTCGCGCAGTATTATAAACGATTAGGGTATCGTGTATTTTCGTCCGATTTAATGTATCTTTCCTACTGTATGCAGAAAGCATATATCGAGAACAATTCCGAGCCTGAATTTACGGCGTTATTACCGACTTTAGATTTTAGGCGTGAGACGATTATTGATTTTCCGCTTCATGTTGTGGCGGATTTCCTGAATCAGCTTCCGCCTGTTAAGGGATTTATTTATCAGAATTACACTCCAGGAGGAACGGCGAGTTTAAAGACGTCGCGACAGTATTTTTCCGACGAAAATGGTTGCCGAATCGACGCAATACGGCAAAAAATTGAACAGTGGAAAACGGAGAATTTACTTACGGAAAGTGAATATTTCATACTGTTGACCTGCCTGATTGAGACCGTTTCGCTTTACGCGAATGTTTCGGGTGTGTACGCAGCGTTTCAGAAAAAATGGGACCCGCGAGCAGTAAAACCACTGATTTTACGGACGATTAAGACCATTTCCAATCAGCGAGAAAATCAGGTTTTTAACGTAAACAGTATGGAATTATGTTCACAGATTGAAGCGGATATTCTTTATCTTGACCCACCATATAATGAACGTCAATACGCGCCGAATTATCATTTACTTGAGACGATTACGCGATATGATAACCCCGTCATTCATGGAGTTACCGGAATGCGTGATTATAAAATGCAGAAATCGACATTTTGTAATCCGAAAACCGCGCTGGAATCATTGGAGTTTGTCGCTCGAAACGCTCGGTATCGGTTTCTGGTTCTCAGTTATAATTCGGAAGGAATCATGCTGGAGAAGGAAATTTTGCGTGTATTATCTCAATTCGGTAAGGTGACGATGGAGCAATTTGAGTATACTCGGTTCAAGAGTAACAGCCATGTTGCGACCGCCCAAAAACATGTATACGAGCAGTTGTATATTTTGTCGAAATGAGGGATTTTATGGGAAATTTTGTGAGGGATTATGTAAAATCGCCACTTAATTATATTGGCGGAAAGTATAAACTCTTGCCTCAGATTTTGCCGTTATTTCCGGAAAATATACGCTGTTTTGTGGATTTATTCACCGGTGGGTGTAATGTTGGAGTGAATATTCATGCGGAAAACATCGTCTGCAACGATAATTTAACCTACTTAATCGACCTTTACGAAATTTTCCAGAAAACATCTGTCGAAACGGTTTTAAAGCACGTCGAATCTCGTATTAAGCAGTACTCGCTGTCCTTGACGAATCAGGAAGGCTATCTGCAATTAAGGAATGAATATAATTCGACTCGGAATCCGCTCGATTTATTCGTTTTGACGGCTTATTCCTTCAATCATCAGATTCGGTTTAACAATAATCATCAATACAATAATCCTTTCGGGCGACAACGTAGTAGTTTTAATGAAAATATGCGGAAAAATTTAATCCGTTTCGTCGAGAAACTGCACGATTTACCGATTCGGTTTACACGCTGTGATTTTACGCAATTCGACTGTGCTCAATTAGGTAAAAACGATTTTATCTACTGTGACCCGCCCTACTTAATTACGACGGGAACCTATAACGACGGAAAACGCGGTTTTAATGGCTGGGGTGAGCGTGATGAACGGAATTTGTTGGAACTTCTGACTAATTTAGACGCGAAAGGTGTAAAATTTGCGCTGTCGAATGTCCTGTATCATAAAGGGAAGGTCAACATGATTTTAGAAAATTGGATAATGGAAAATAACTATACTATTTCAGAACTGAACATGAGTTATTTTAATTCCAATTATCAGACAAAAGACCGTAATCCGAGCGCAAGTCAGGAAATACTGGTCACGAATTACGTTCCTGAAAATTATCGACATGTTTTATGTATAGCTGAGGCGCAGTATGTCTAAGATTCCAGAAAGAACCTTCGGCTGGATACAGAATCCGTCGAATTTTTCCAACTTGAAAAAGACGGTAGCTGTATTTTTATATGATTCGCCGGTTAATCTCCGATTACGCACGGATTTATTACCGCGTTTAATTCAGGACGAAACGGTACGAAACACGTTTATTTCGGAATTAAGTCGGTCGGAAATCGTAATTCCTTATGAACATTTAAAAGGAAAAGGGAAAGGAAGCGCACCAAGTCGGAAAGAAGCTTTATGTTCCGGAATCGTTCAGGCTGTGATTCACTCACAGGGGGAAAAAGAATATACGGACGACTGGACCGCTGATGGTTTTTTACGCTGGGGGGTTTCGCTGGGATTTATTGAATATAACCACGAAAATGACTGTTGCCAAATTACGGAATCCGGTAAGGAATTCGTGTTGTCCGAAGAGGATTCTGAACGGGAAAAAGAGCTTTTAGGTAATGCGTTTTTATCCTATCCGCCTGTCATTCGGATTTTAAGTTTACTCGATAAAAATGGAGACCAAACGAAATTTGAATTGGGTGCGCAACTCGGTTTTATCGGCGAGGCGGGGTTCACGTCTATTCCTCAGAACCTTTATGTTGCTGCTCTTTGTCAGGCGGAAGGGAAAGAACGTACGGATATCCAGTCGAAAGTGGAAGGTTCCTCCGATAAATACGCGCGTATGATTGCCAAGTGGCTAGCGAAAATGGGCTGGATTGTCTCGAAAGACAAAATCGTAACGGAATCGCTGGGAAATAAAACGTTTCAGACACGGTTACAGGCATACGAAATTACGCTGGAAGGACGCCGAAATCTGAAACATGCGCAGGGAAACTCAAGTTCCGCACGGATTCCGCGTCGAGTTTTTTATGAAATGTTGGCGACGAAAGCGACGGATAAGAATTACCTCCGTCAGCGGCGCGCGTATTTAATTCAGTACCTCGCGAAACGACGGTCGTGTGAGGAAATCCAGAAGTTTTTCCAGAAGAAAGGAATTTCCGTTCAACCTGTAGCAATTCGTGACGAAATTGAATCGCTCGAGCGAATTGGACTAAATATCCGAAATTTTCATGATAATACTTATATGGTTATGGATGAAATTGTCGGGTTATCCATTCCAAAAACCGCGAAAACCATGGAAAATACGAAACTTTCCGATTTAACCACATTAAAAGAGAATGTGCGCGAAAAGCTGACACACTTGAATCATAAATATCTCTTATTGCTCGATTTGGCGCAAGATAAAGACAGTAGCCGTGATTTTGAAATTCAGACAGCTGACCTTTTAACGAATGAGTTACAGTTTTCCGGAACCGTCTTGGGAGGACCTCGCCGACCTGATAGTGTGGTTTCCTATGGTGAAAATGGAATCATTATCGATAATAAAGCCTATAAAGAAGGTTTTTCCATTCCAATTCATCAGGCAGATGAAATGATACGATATATAAATGACAATAATAAAAGAGACCCGGAATTAAATCCGAATCGATGGTGGGAGCATTTCGATTCACAGGTGGTAAATTTTTACTACTTGTTTGTTTCTTCATTTTTTACGGGAAATTTTAAGCGTCAGTTGGAATATATCACGCGGCAGACGGAACAAAAAAACGGATTTGTCCATACAATTGGAGGTGGAGCCGTCGCAGTGGTGAATCTTTTATATTTAGCCGAAAATTTAAAATCAGGTAAAATGCAATATAAAGATTGCTTTTCGTTGTTTCAAAATGATGAAATCGTCATTAGTTTATAATTTCAGTCAAAATTTTTATCGGTAAATTGGGGTTCACATGGCGGATAACGATTTCACTAAGGCGGCGATTGGGTTTTTGTCGGTCGTGGACGATTCGGCACATGGGTTGTTCGGCGGGTATCTGATTCTAAATCCTGCGGGACGGCCTGTCGAGTTTCACTGTACGTCGCCGGTAAAGCCGAATCGTGCGCAGGAAATTCTGTATGGGAATACCCTAAAACCGTACCTGTACGGCGAGCAGATTGCGCGGACACTTATTGAAAAGTCGAAAATCATGCCGCGGACTGTCTGTTTTGATCAGTCGTGTGCCCTCTGCGTTCGGTCGCTTATCGAAATTCCCGCTATTCTGGTCGAAAACTGTAAGAACGGTGAGACTACGGAAAACATCGGAGAAGATCGGATTCTCTGGAATGGAAAGCAGATTCTTTCTGCGTTGCCGGAATATCTGGAAGATATACCGACATTACGGCAGGTTCTGAAGGAATTAGTGATCGAGTTCGACTTTATGGAACCATTTGAGCGGATTCGCAGCGCGATTCGGGAAGCGCAGAAGGGAGCGTAATCGTGGAGGAAATTCAGGTCCTGACGCTGAATCTGCCACGGACTCGGGTTTCGGAACTGACGCTTGGGTGGAATGTGGCGATGAACCGTGCTCCGAAAATTGATATTCGGAATATGGCGTTCAGTATGCGCACGCCGACCGCGTTGACGATTAAGATTTCGCCACCGACGGCAATTCATGTGAATAGTTTCTATTTTGGCGACCCGGACGAGCTGTGCAAGCCGAACGAGAAAAAAGAGGGAACGCTGAGTGGCGGAAATGGAGACGGAAAAGCGAGGGAAAATCTGGAAGATGTGCTTTTCGGAAATGGGGAAAACCTTCTGAATGGCGAAAATTCTGAAAATGGGGAGAATCGACGGTTTTCGGAGGAAGATTCTGTACTTCCGTGGGACGAAAATGCACCGGGAAGCGCGACAGATGAGATGGAAACCGTTTCGCGTGAGCGTTGTTGTGAACTGACAGAGCCGGTTGGGGATGCGCTCTTGCCGGACGGCGTCACGCCGGAAATGATGGATCTTCTGGGAGGAGAGAATGGGGAAATTCCGGAAGATGGAAACCATTCAGAGGAAGGGGGAAATGGAGACGAAAAAGGGAACGAAAATAACACTGGTGACACGAGCGACGCGCTAAAAAATAGCATTCCGGAGAGCATGACGCACCTGTTACCGCCGAAAAATCTGATTAAGCTGGAAGACCGTCTGCGTTATCTGCTTCAGCCACCACTGGAACAGCTTTATACGGATAAAAATCTGGTTTTCCCTTTCGTGCCGTTCCATTATCAGTGGGAAGGCGTTTCGTTTCTGTATTCGCGAGACGCGGCGATTCTCGCGGACGAGATGGGTCTTGGAAAAACCATGCAGGCGATTACGACGGTTCGGCTTTTACTGCGAAACGGTGACATTCGGAACGTGCTTTTCGTCTGTCCGAAACCGTTGGTGACGAACTGGAAACGGGAATTTGAAGTCTGGGCACCGGAAATCCCCGTCGTGGTGATTCAGGGTGACCGTGTGCGACGCGAGTGGCAGTGGGGACTGCAGGATATTCCGGTAAAAATCGCGAATTACGAGCTTTTACACCGCGATAATGAGATTTACTCGCCGGCACAGGGATTAAAGAAGCATTTCGACTTGGTGGTGCTGGATGAGTCGCAGAAAATCAAGAATATTCGGAGTGCGACTTCCACCGCCGCACGGAGTATTTCTCGGACGCGGAGTTGGGCGATGACCGGTACGCCGATTGAGAATTCGCCGGACGATTTAGTCGGTATTTTCGAGTTTCTCTCACCCGGCTACCTCACGAATGATATGAAACCTTCCGTCATGGGGCGGGCGGTGCAGGATTATATTCTGCGACGGACGAAAGACCTCGTTCAGAAAGACATGCCACCGCGACTGTATCGTGACGCGGAACTTTTCATGACGCCGGAACAGCAGGAAACGTATTTTATGGCGGAATCACAGGGAGCCGTCCGACTTTCGGAAATGGGTGACTCCATCACGATTCAGCACGTTTTTGAGCTGGTGTTGCGACTGAAACAGATATGTAATTTTGACCCGTGCTCCGGTGACAGTCCGAAATTACAGCGTCTGGAAGCGGACTTGGAGGAAATTGCGTCGAGCGGTCGGAAGGCGATTGTGTTCAGTCAGTGGACGGAAACGATTTTTCAGCTCAGTAAACATTTACAGCGTTTCGGTGCTCTGGAGTATCACGGAAAAATCCCGCCGTCCAAGCGCGACGCGGTGATTCAGCAGTTTAAAGAATCGCCGGATCATCATGTTTTGCTCATGAGTTACGCGACCGGTGCGGTGGGGCTGAATCTTCAGTTTTGTAATTACGTTTTCCTTTTCGATCGCTGGTGGAATCCGGCAATCGAAGACCAGGCGATTAACCGTGCACACCGAATCGGCGTGAAGGGCGCGGTAACGATTACGCGTTTCTTGATGCTGAATACGATTGAAGAGCGGATTAACCGGATTCTGGAAGAAAAACGTGCTCTTTTTGAGACGATTCTTTCTGGTTCGCGTGAACAGCCGAAGAAATTGGGACTGACTCAGGAGGAGGTTTTCGGTCTGTTTAAGCTGAAAAGTCCGAAAGGAACGATCCGTGAGTTTAAGTAGACGCTGATTTACGAGGAACGGGGGCGTCCCCGCCCGCAATCGTGGGCAAAAATGGTATTTTTAGGGAATAAATTTTTCCTAAATTGCGTAATATATTAAATGGAGGATTAAAACGCTCGATATTTTCTGCGCAAGAGATGTCATGCTTCCAGCGCGACTTATTCAGTGTCTACTTAAGTAAAATAAATGTTGATTTTCAGAATTTTCTCTATAAAATGGGAATCTTGTAAAAATAGTCCGGTTGTTTGCATTGTATGAAAAAGTCCGATTTTTTGTAAAAATACAGAAAAAGTTGGAACTCTCAAGAAAAAAAATGAAAAATTTAGGGTGGGTAGTATTTGACTATTTTTAAAAGTATATTAAAATAAAGTATATTGTGGAATTTTGCCCAGTGTTCCTGAGAGCTGTAGTTTTGTAAGTCAGAGAATGCGGGGACGTGAAATCGATTTTCACAATTTTTCATGATCATTTACTATAATTCATGATCATTCAC
>JAUNAI010000076.1:0-1809 GCA_030527705.1 Planctomycetia bacterium
GAATTTATGGACAAGGCTCATGAAAAGAAGGCGGAGGCAGAATCTGCAGCAGAACTCGGAACAGAATCTGAACCTGAATTCGGAGTGGCCTCTGAAGCGAAACTCGGAGTAGAATTCGAGTGAATCTCGCTGATTTGGCGATTCATCTCGGAAGTAAGCTGGAGCGTCAGTTCATCACACGTCAACGTATCCGGTGGAAGGTCGGCATAATTACAGGAAATCTTTACATTCTGGCTGAAAGTAACATTCCCGGTTTCCACATCATAAATCATCGGGCCGTCGCAGGTCAACGTGACTGGAAATTCCATTTTTTCTCCGAACATCTTCCCCAAACGTGTGCGAGTCTCATTAGAGACCTTCTGATTCATCTGTTGGAGAAGGAACGGTGTAACTTTCAGCGTAATCTGCTTCACATGCGCAAGCTGCATCGTCCGGACACCGGAGAAAATCATATTATCTCCGACTGTTTCGCGGAAAATGAGATTAAATTGTTCCCCCTCACCGAATAACGGTCCCAACACAAAATGCACTGGTTTCTGCGTCTGGAGCGTACGCATGTCGCAGATAACATCACTCGTCGTCAGGAAACAGTCCAGAAAATAATCATGAACGGAAACTTTATAGTTAATAGTAACTGGTCCATTCAGCTTTCCTCCCAAGGGACGCGGATTAAACTGGTCTCCTTCGGTAGAAAGCTGGATCTCCGCTCCTTCCAGAATAGAAATAATTACCGGATGAAATGGCTCATCCGATTTTTCCTGCATCGGAAATGTACGTTCTCCCGGCGCGATGAGAATTGTACATTTTCCACTCTCCACTTTCATTGATTCATCGATGGAGAACTTCTGGAAAAGCATCACGATATTATCCGATTTAAGTAGATTTCCAGCATCCGTCGTCCTTTCCCAATCGTCCTCCTTAAAAAATCGGGCATAAGGAGACAGAACACGGATTCCCTCTTCCGTCGTGGTCGCCGTTGTTGCAGTGAGTTCCCCCGGGAGCGGCGGCTCCAGATTCGGCGTCAGCATAAAATAATAAACACAGAACAGACCGATAGTCACAGCAAGTACGTAAAACAGGCGTTTAGCGGTCGGTGTTGCGTTCATAGGGTTATCTTGATTCCGGGCTGAAAAGGATATCTGGAGCGGAAACCGAAATGGAAAATGGAAAATGGGAACTGAAAACTGGAAAATGGAAAATGGGAACTAGAAACTGAGAAAGGCCTCAGAAACCGAAATTATTCCACTCACCGCGCGATTTCAGAATCTGCTCGATTAATTCGCGAATAGCACCACGTCCACCGGGGGTCTTACAGACATAATCAGCAATTTCGATGATTTCCGGAACGGAATCGGAAGGACATGCCGCCACGCCGACCGCTTTCATGATGTCGTAATCGACAAGATCATCACCGACATACGCAATCTGGTCTGGCGTAAGGTTATATTTCTTGCAGATTCCGTCCAGCATGGTCAATTTATTCTCAACGCCCTGACAGAGTTCATGGATTTTCAGCTCATTCGCGCGTTTCTGAACCACGGAAGTACACCGGCGCGTAACGAAACCGACAAGACCATTTTTACGCTTCCAGATCGTGATCCCGAGACCGTCACGAGCGCAGAAGACTTTCAGCTCGTTTCCCTGTTCATCGAAAATGAGGGAACCATCAGTCAGGCAGCCGTCCACGTCGGAAAGAATCATGCGGATACGCTGGAATTTGGAGGATAAATCCATGAGTTTCTCCTAAATACCTAAATAGGGGGATTGATAAATTTTACTATTTTAAGCCGTAAAACGGATAATAACGGT
>JAUNAI010000076.1:1819-14766 GCA_030527705.1 Planctomycetia bacterium
GTATTATACCATTAATTCCGGAAAATAAAAACCTCGATTTCAGCGTTTTATGGAAATTTTTTATAAATTCACCTAAAATTGTGTACTTGACAAAAATCGAGAGATGAATTAAAATAAAACCGGAATCGAAACATATCGTCTTGACGTCTGCCATGAAAGAAGAAAGGATGGATTTTATGAAAAAACCGTGTTTTTTATGCTTTTTCGTCGGAGTTAGCGTCGCTCTCGCATGTCTTGGCGGTTTTTTCGTAAATAGCGTGTCAGCTGAGACGAGATGGATTATGACAGAAGCGGATAGAGAACAGATTCCGTGGCGGAAAACCAGTCTTTTCGTGACGCGGACGCTCCTATGTGAAGAGAAAAATCGGTCGGCATGGGAGGCTGAATTGGTAGCGAAAACGGAGAAAAACGCGGAAGAATGGCTGACGCTCGCGAATCTGGCACTGCGAAACGCCCATGATGAGCAGTTTTTAGACGCGATTCTGAATTACGCGAGGTGTGAGCCGAAACGAGAGACGGTGCATTATGTTCTGGATGAAGTGCATAATGATGTGGTTACGGAACGGGGAAATCACGTGCTTACGCGGAAGCTCGGAGAGACTTTCGCCTCGGAATTCGCCCCACGGGCACGTCATGATGTCGGCGATTTCTTTAAATATGGGGAAGACCCGGAGGTGGAACTGAAATGGTACGAAGAACGTTATCTGACCTGGAAACGCGTGCACCCGGATGAGAATATCTGGAATAATCCGTGGATGACGTGGCGACTGGGGGCACTCAAAAACGCGAAGAAACTGGATATTTTGCATGAGGAAGTACGCGCGGTCGTGATGAATTCGGAAAATACGCCGAAAGTCCGTGTCGAAACGCTGGCGGTGTATCTGAGCCTGTTGAATTCTCATCATCTGTGGGATTATAAACCGAAACTGGATTGGGTGGTGAGTTGTCCGACAATGGGAAGTTATCAGGCAATCGAAATTGCTGAGACGCTTTTTTATCTGAAAAAATATGAACTCGCGAAAGTTTTTGCGCTCCGTGCGCTGGAAACTCCAGTACCGGAAGATGAAACGGATTCCCGGCGATGTGAGTATCAGACGCGACTTTATCGGTGTCTTGAGCGTATTGCGCAGAAACTCGGAGAGGCGGAAGACGCGGAAAAGTGGAAACTTACGGCTGAAAAATCGTATCAGAAATGGGAAAACCTGAAGCTCCACGATGTGGAAGAAGAGGGGGAAAATGATACAGAAAAAGAGCCGAAAAAGCCAAAAAAGACGGAAGAGCCGGAAAAGACGAAAGAGCCGAAAAAGACAGAAAAGACGGAAAAGTTGGTTAAAACGTGGTTGAAGCGTGATGAGGGATTCGACTTGGATTCCGACGTGATGTGGGACTGGTTGGCGGAACGAGAAAAATGGAATTCGGAAGACATTTTACTTTTAGAGCGGATTTTTGAGGTGGTTCAGGCGCAGATTTCCACGGGTGAGCGTCCAGAAACCGACGCGGAGGTGTATTATACGCGTGCGGATAAACTTGCGACAACGCCGTGGCGCGCGTGTGTGTTGGGCGAGGCGCTTTATAATGTGAACCTGTTGGAGCGGAGTATTCCGTTTTGGGTGCGTGGAGCGCGGTCGGAATATCAGAAAGAGCGTCAGTGGGCGACGTTGCGACATTTAGAAACGCTCTTTGAGTTACGTCGTTGGGCGGAAGCGGAAAAGCTATTTTGGGATAATTGTGAAAACCTGACCGAGGACGGACTGATTCAGTATATGACATGGATTCTGCAGGGCGCGGAGGAGGATAATGTGACCGACGTGGTGAATCGGTGTCGGAAACGAATAGAAAATGTAGAGTGGATAAAAGAAAAAGAGTAGAGAAAGAGAATAGACGTAGGATAAAGTAAGCGACGTGGTCGCAATTCGGAGTTAATTATAAAACTAAAACCCTGTAAAATAAGGAGTTTTTGGAATGTGTCGTTCTTTTCGTAAATCTGGAGTTTTTTTCCTCGGAGCGTTCCTTGCGTTCTGTTTTTTAACGGTTTCCGTTCATGCGGAAAGCATGACCGTTTCGGAAGGTGAGACGGTTTCGGAAAATGAAATCGTTTCGGAAAGTGAAACGGCGGGGACGGTGTTATATCTTGAGCTGATGTGGCTGACGGATTCCGGAGCGCGAGAGGCACTGCTGATGGTGCCGGACGAAAAAGTTCCGCTCGTGTTATTACGCGTGTTGGATAAGGAGGAAAATCTGCAGGCTCTGGTCGTCGCGCAGGGAGAGCTGTCCGTCGAGAAAGAAAAATCGGAAAACGAGAAGGACGGGGAAGTACGTGAGGAAACGTCCATTATTCTTGTCTGTTCCGGCGCGAAATTACTCTGGGGGAAGTCGGGAATGGAAACGGAAATGCCAGATTTAGCCGTTTTTCAGGAAGCTCGCGGAGCTGTGGACGTGAAAGGGAAACTCTCGCCGTGTCTGGTACTTGCCGTCGGTGCGGAACGGGAAAAAGAAGTGTTAAATAAGTACGTCGCGCCAGAAACGGAAGGAAATAAGAAAGAGACAGAAAAGGAGACGGAGAAGGAAACAGAAAAGGAGTAAAAAATGCGGTTTCGTAAACGTTTTTTAAAATTATGTGCGTTTTTAAGTGTAATTACGCTGTTTTCCCTTTTTTCCGCGTCCGCATCGGCACAGGTAATGCTGGAATTTACGTGGACACTGGAGGGTGTGAATTATGAAGGATTGCTGTACGTTCCAACGGATAAACCCGCTACGATGACGGTCCGTGTGCTGGACGTGGAGGGAAATCGGGCCGCGTTGATTCTGGAGCGCGTCGATCTTCGGACGGAAAAGAACGGTAGAATGATTTTACAGTGTGAGAAGCCGGAAATTCTGACCGGGACGCTCGAAAAACCGCACCTACCGGAAGCGTTTCGCGCACAGGATGAAGAGGCGGGAAAGGTCTCCAACGGTCGAGCCGAGGCGCTTTACGAGATTAATATTATAGATAGTGGGAATATAAAGGATATTGTTCCGAAATATTTAATAGAGAAAGAAGAGTAAAAGAAACACAAAAGGAATATAAAATCAAGCGACGTAGTCGCGATCAAGAAGAAGTTTTTGAAACTTTTAATACCGACGCAACGTGATGTTTCATTTCACCGTCGTTACGCGTTGCGAAACGACTTGCGTCGGGACCGCCCAACGTGGTACGGCAGTTTGACCCTTTTAGTGGGTCTGGGGAGAAAACAACATTCAAAATGTTGTCTCCCCACGACGGTAAATTCTTTACGGGTAGCCAATTTCTCCCGAAAGGGTAAAATTCGGCGTATAGTGTTTAGAGGATAAACTTGTTATCCGTAGAGAGTTTACGCCTGCAATCATTATTTTCCCAAGAACAAATATAAGTGAAAAAGGAGTAAAAATGCTTTCACATATGGTAAATATCCGGATTTTCGACACGGATATGCTAGGACACTGTCATCATCTGGCACCCGCAATGTGGTTTGAAGAGGCGCGCGACGCAATTTTCGAAATTTTTAACCCGGAAATGTCGAAAGAGAAGTGGAATCTGATTCTTGTGCGTCTTGAAATGGACTACGTGGGACAGATACAGTTTACAGAGCGAAAAATCGAAATACGGACATGGGTATCGAAGCTCGGAAAATCGTCGATTCATGTTTCTCATGCTGCGTATCTCGCCGACGGAACGTGTGTTGCGCGTGGCGGTGTCGCGATGGTTTATTTCGATTTCAAGAATCAGCGTCCGCAGCCGATTCCGGAAGAAATCCGCGAAAAACTTATTCCCCACATGGATGCCGACTGTCCGTATCATCTTTCCGGCGGGAAATGAACGAGAATAAAGAAAACAGGAATAAAAACTCAAAAATCCGCCCAAATTTCGCGGTGGGGCTATTGCTATATTTTTATAAATTGGTAAAATAATAACGGATTATTTGTACCCGATACACCATAAAATTCCGTTTTATCGTCGTTTCGTGTTGCTGAAACGACTGCCGAAAGGATGCCCTTCCCTGAATTTTCATGTGTGATTGGTATTGAAATTTAACGGAACGTGTGTGCGTTAAGTCGCCAGTGCGAGCGTCGCGCGGTCCGACTGGAAATTTATATAGGAGATAATCATGACTGAACTTTCGCTGAAAAAGAACTCTTTCGCTGGTCGCCCCGGTCCAATGTGCCTTATCGTGATGGACGGTGTCGGTATTGGAAAACAGGATGACTCTAACGCGGTTTATCTCGCGAAAACGCCGACACTCGATAAACTTTTCGGTGCGAAACTCTACACGCAACTTCAGGCACACGGTAAAGCGGTCGGGTTGCCGAGCGACGATGATATGGGTAACTCGGAAATCGGTCACAACGCGCTGGGTGCTGGTCGTGTCTTCGATCAGGGTGCGAAACTCGTGAACCGCGCGATTGAGACGGGTTCCATGTTCGAAGGTGAAGTCTGGAAAAAAGCGGTCGAAACGGCAAAAAATAACGCCGTCATGCACTTCATTGGTCTGCATTCCGACGGAAACGTGCACTCGAATACCGCGCAGCTTTACGCAATGCTGAAAGAAGCGGCGAAAGAAGGCGTGAGTAAAGTCCGTCTTCACATTCTCCACGACGGACGCGACGTTCCGGAAAAGTCAGCGTTGACGTACATTGAAGCGACGGAAACGCTCTTGGCGGAAATTAACGCGCAGTATGGTTACGATTACCGGATTGCGAGCGGTGGCGGGCGTATGATTACGACGATGGACCGTTACGAAGCGGACTGGACGATCGTGGAACGCGGTTGGAAAGCGCACGTTCTGGGCGACGCGCGGGCGTTTGCGAGTGCAAAAGAAGCGGTCGAAACGATGTATGCCGAAGATGAAAAGGCAGTCGACCAGTATCTGGAAGCGTTCGTGGTTGCGGACGCGGACGGAAAGCCGATTGGGACGATTCAGGACGGCGACGCGGTGATTTTCTTCAATTTCCGTGGCGACCGCGCGATCGAGATTTCGCAGGCGTTCGAGGGTGGCGCGGATTTCGCGAAGTTCGACCGTGTTCGTGTTCCACAGGTTTTCTACGCGGGCATCATGCAGTACGACGGTGACTTGCACTTGCCGAAAAACTTCCTCGTGGCACCGCCGGTGATTGATCGGACGTTCTGCGAGTACCTCTGCGCGGAAAAAGTATCGATGTTTGCGATTAGTGAAACGCAGAAGTTCGGACATGTGACGTATTTCTGGAATGGAAACCGTTCTGGTTATATTGACCCGCGGTGTGAGAGTTATGAAGAAATTCCGTCGGACCGAATCGAATTCGATAAAGCGCCGCTAATGAAGGCGGAAGAGATTACCGCGTGGGTCGAAGGTGCGCTTGCGTCCGGGAAGTTCAAGTTTGGACGTCTGAACCTCGCGAATGGCGACATGGTGGGTCACACGGGTAACATGGAAGCGACGATTAAAGCGGTCGAAAAAGTGGACGAGTGTGTCGGACGTATTCTGGCGGTCATCGAGAAACTGAACGGTATCGCGGTCATCACTGCTGACCACGGCAACGCGGACGAAATGTGGACGGAAAAGAAAGGCGTTCGGACGGCTCGCACGGCGCACACGCTCAATCCGGTTCCGTTCTGCATCTACGACCCGGCTTATAATGGCGAGTACGAAATGGCAACGGTCGACCATCCGGGACTTGCGAACGTCGCGGCGACGGTTCTGAACCTGCTGGGTTATGAAGCACCGGAAGATTATTGTCCGTCGTTGGTAAAGTTTAACTAAAAAATACATTAAAACTTTAGGAACTGATGATTAATGGGGGGGAGACATTCCTGTCTCCCGATTCCCCTCTTCTAAAGAGGGGAGGCGGACGCAGTCCGATGGGATGTTTGGAAGTGGTTTACGTTCGGCGATTTAGAACACTCCCTGCCTATCGGCGTACCCCTCTTATAAAGAGGAGAATTAGAAACCGCTACGCGATTTCTGGGAGGCAAGAATTTCCTATCTACTATTTAATTTCTATTTTTTCTCTCTACGACTTGACAGAATATCTGGAATACTGTATATTTATGGTAATGAATTATGATTGCCTTCCAATTATTAAGGAGTTCGGAATGAATTTTGTCGTCTGTCGGGGAATTTTCCTCTTTTTCGGTGTTATCATGGTGAGCGCGTGCGTGAGCGTGTATGCGGAAACGGTCTTGAACGTGGCGGAAAATGGGTGGGAAAATGGAATTTCCGTCCGTCGGGAAGTTTTTGGCGTGAATCAGCTCCATTACGGGAAGGATTCTTATGGGTTTCTGTTGCCGAACACGAAAAAAGTTCAGCCAGAATTGGTCGAAATGCTCCGTGAATTGGGGATTCGCTCCATGCGTTACCCTGGCGGTTGCGGCGGGACGCATACGTATGACTGGAAACGGAGCGCGGGGCTGAAAGGGTGGTATCACGGTCTGGGACTTATCGAGTTTCTCCGCGTCTGTGAGGAAATCGGCGCGGAACCCGTGCTTGGAATATCGGCGTTTCGCGGGTCTCCGGAAGAAGCGGCGGAATTTGTGGAGTTTCTTAACGCGCCGAACGACGGAAAGCATAAATGGGCTGCTGTCCGTGCTACGTTGGGGCATCCGGAACCGTACGGCGTGCGGTATGTCGAGTACGGAAATGAGTCGTACCACGGAAATCACGCGGTTCAACCAAATGAGATGGTTACACCAAAAGAATATGGGGAGAATTACCTGAAATTTCGCTCCGCGATGAAGGCGGTTGACCCGGAAATTGAACTTGGCGTTGTGCTGGAAAAGACATACTGGAATCGTGGAGTTCTGGAGACGGTCGGCGAGAATTTCGATTTCGGAATCGTGCACTATTATCAGAAAGTGCGACCGACGGATGCGGCGGAATACGCGCAGAATTTCGCGATGATGGACGGTCTGGAGAAACAGAAGGCGGAAGTTCTGAAAAGCGTGCCAGAAGAAAAACGGGCGAAAATGAAGTTCGCGCTGACGGAGTTTAACGCGAATTACACGCAGCATAAACACCTGACCGCTGCGCTGGTGAATGCCGAGGCGATTTTCTTTCTGTGTCAGAATCCGGAGTATTTCGCGGCGCATTACTGGCAGTTCGTGAATGAGGGTTTCGGAATGGTGCGCGGTGAGACGGGGAATTTCGTGAAACGCCCGAATGCGCTGATGTTCGAGTTGACATCGCGGCATCTTCAGGACCGGGTCATGCCGGTGACGCTGGAAGGAAGGATGGTCGAGAATCCTCAGGGCGTTTCATTACATACTGTGGACGGTGAAACACCTCCCGGAACGGTGACGGAAACGGAAGGGAAAGATGATAAGAACGGAAATAACGCTGAAAACGTGGAGAACACGGAGAACGCGAAACGCGACTTAACACCGGAGGATATGGAGAAGAATCTGCTGGAGAAACCGCGCTGGAAAGGGATGGACCGGGAAGACCGCTCGCGGATGGAAGTGTTACCGGACGGAACGCTGAAAGTAGATTTCGTGACGGACGAGCCATACAATTTTTATCATGTTTCGACGTGGCTGGCGGTTCCGGAGTGGAACGCAGTTGTGTTTCGGCTGACTGCGGAAGCGCGCGTGGAGGGAATGGAAAATTCGTCCGGTGGCGCGCTGGAACTCGGAGACGGTCGCGGATTCACGAAAACGCGGTCGGTCGCGCAGACGGAAAGTGTCTTATCCGAGAAATGGACGCCGATTTCGGTTGATTATTATCCGCTGAAAGATACGAAATCGCTGGAATTGAAAGTTCGGCGCATGGCGGGTGGCGGAAAAGGGACGATGTACTTCCGAAATATCCAGATTACGCCGGTTCTGCCCACCCCGATTGTGAAGCCGGTAATTTCCGCGCTGGCGAGCGTCTCGGACGACGAAAATCGGTTGAGCATTCTGATGATAAATCGCTCGTGGGAGCCGGAAGCCATCACGTTTTACCCGGAAAATTGTGTGAAAGGGCGGAATCTCGATTTACGGAACGTCACGGCAGAAATGCTCACGGGCGACGGACCTTTCGTGGATAATGAGGGGGAAACGCCGGAAGTGAGAATCATGCCGATTTCTGCGGAAATTGTGAAAGGCTCGGAGACGAAAAACGGGAAAACTGCCATAAAAGTAACCGTTCCGCCACACTCGCTCGTGGGGGTGACTGCGGAAATCAATTAAAACCAAGAAGTTGGGAGTATGGAAAAAAAAACCATTAAATCTCCCACAGATTTAATAAGTTACTTTTAAACATATTTTTTCAATTTTGCTATTTTTACTATTTTAACAATTTCAGGAGAAAAACCATGAAACGTCGTCATTTTATATCTCTCGCGGGGATGAGTTCGGTTGCGTGTCTGAGTGGTGCAACGGTTTCAGGAATAGAGACCGACGCGGTGGAAAATCCGTTAAAAGATGTAAAATTGAGCGACTCGACGGACTGTGACGTTCTCATCATCGGCGGTGGGTCGGCAGGAATTAGCGCGGCACTGATGGCGGGAAAAGCGGGAGTTTCGACGATTCTTGTGGAGGCAACGCACCAGCTTGGTGGGAATACGACTTCTGGTGGCGTCACGTGTCCGGGACCGTTTCATGCGTGGGGGAGACAGGTTATCGCGGGTCCAGCATGGGATTTTATTCTGGAATGCGTGAATCTGGATGGCGGAAAACTCCCCGATTTCACGAAATTCGACCGTCACCGACACTGGGAGCTGGCGGTTTCCGTTCACGCTCCGCTTTACGTGATGGTCGCGGAAGATATGCTCCAGAAATCAGGCGTGGAAATCCGTTACCATGAAGCACCGATTCTCCTTCAGAAAACGCCAACCGGGTGGGACGTGATTACTGCCGCAATGAGCGAAATCCGCAGAATCCGTGCGCGTCGCGTCATCGACTGTACCGGCAGCGCATCCGTGGCGGCTCTCGTAGGCGCGGAAAGAATGCGTGAAAATGTCGTTCAGCCCGGCACGTTTAACTATAAAATCCAGCATGATGTCCCACTCGATTCCCTCACCGACGCGCAGAAAAAGGAAATTCTCGACAAGTATGATGCCGCCATGAAACGGGGAGATATTCAGCCCGGCGATGCGTGTCGGGGAATCATGCAGTATCTCGGCTACACGCGGTTCAGAATCGAGGATTTCTTTTCGTACTCAGAGAATAATTACGTCTACAGCGCAGATAACTCGACAGCCGCGAAACGGACGGAGACCAACTTACGTGGCAGAAGCGCGGTACTCCGCATGTTACGCTTCATCAAGACACTTCCCGGCGGCGAGACGGCAAGAATCGCGTATGTTTCACCGGAAGTCGGCGTGCGTGAAACATGGCGCGTGCGGGGGGATTACGTCATTTCGGTCGATGATTACGTGACGGGGCGCGTGTGGGAAGATTCTTTATGTTACGCATATTACCCAATCGATGTGCACCATGACAAGACGGGCGTCCAGCCGAAAGCGTTGGAAGAGGGAATTTTGCCGACGATTCCGCTTCGTGCTCTGATTCCGGTAGGCGTGGAGGACATGTTCGTGGCTGGTCGGTGTCTGAGTGCGGACCGACTCGCGAATTCCGGCTTGCGCGTTCAGGGTGCGTGTATGGCTTCCGGTCAGGTCGCGGCTGCGGCGGCTACAGTAAGTATCCGTAATTCCAGTTCGGTACGAAATGTGGATTTACCGGCGGTAAAGAAACTCTTAACCCAGTTCGGCGCAATCGTTCCAGAGTAACCGCTGAATAAGTCACACTTCTGGGAGGCGACGCCTTTACATCATTCCTTGCTACGTTCTGGAAATTTTGAACATTTTCAACTTCCTTACGTAGTAATGTTTGCACGATTTCCAATTTTAGTGTTTTTTTATTTAAATTTTGGAAATAATTGGCAGAATTTAACAAAATAGACAGATTTTTTTCCAAAATTTTGTCATACTACTCTTTGACAAAATTAAAAAATCTGCTAAAATAGATTTTTATACGTGCCGGTTTGGCGGGCTTTGGGTGAGACGAATGTCAGTCTGACGCCGGCTGGGTTTCACTTCTTATTCATGGGAGAATAAAAATGTTACAGCGCAAAGGCTTTACCCTTGTAGAATTACTCGTGGTAATTGCGATTATTGGTATGCTGGTCGGGTTGCTGCTCCCGGCAGTTCAGCAGGCTCGTGAAGCGGCTCGCCGTATGCAGTGCAACAATAATATGAAACAGATTGGTTTGGCGTGCCTGAACCACGAAAGTGGTAACCAGCGTTTCCCGTCCGGTGGTTGGACTTCCTCGTACGTTGGTGACCCGAACCGTGGTTTCGGTAAAGGTCAGCCAGGCTCGTGGATCTATTCCCTCCTTCCGTTCTTGGAACAAAACGCGTTGTATCAGCTGGGTCAGACGAATACGACTTCGACTTCTTTTGCAACGGGCGAATGCTTGACGACGCCGATCGCTGCTTTCATCTGTCCGTCTCGCCGTACGGCCAAGACTTACTCGGTAACGGGTAGTTATAGTAACTGTAATAACTTCTCTGGTGGTTTGGGGGCCAAATCGGACTATGCCGCTTGTTTCGGTTCCACGCAAATGGTATTCAGCGCGAAATTTGATAACTCTGCTAGTCCCAATTATAATACGAAAGTGAGTAAAATCAAGCCGGCAACCACTCCGACTGGTATTATTTATGACTGTAGTGAAACTCGCATGGGCGAAGTCCGCGACGGAACGACCAACACGTATCTCGCTGGCGAAAAATTCGTGTATGCTGATAAATATGAAGAAGCGTATGACGGCGACAAGTTGGTGATGTACGCAGGTATTGTTAATAGTGCGAATAGCACGGAACACTCGAACTTCCGTTCCGCCGGTAACTTCGGTACATTCAAGCAGGATAGTGGAACGATTTCCGTTGGTAGTGGTGCTAATGAACCGTATCCGCCGATGCAGGACCGCGCAACTACGATGAATACTTCCGGTAACCCGTACCTCGCGTTCGGTTCCCCGCACGCGGGTGGTTTCGGTATGGCGATGGCTGACGGTTCGGTTCAGTCCATTTCTTACAGCATCGACGGTGCCGTTCATGGTTGCCTCGCGAACCGCAAGGACAACATGCCGGCGCAGAAACCGGAGTAATGTAAAGTATACCGTTTAAGATGAACGAATAAAAGAAAGACCTCTCGGATTTCGGGAGGTCTTTTTTTAGTGTTTATTATTATAGTAGTTGCGGATTAAGTCGCATTTTGGGAGGCGACGCGTCTCGCGTCGCTAAAAATCGCGCTTGCGTGATTAATCCTGAAAGGACTCTGTTTTACAACACAGGGGACGGGACATTCTTGTCCCGTTTCAGAAATGCTTTAATCGCCTACAGACGGCGAAACGCCGTCCATGATGAATGTTTCTTTCAGGAATACGTTAGAACTGGGTACGCCTCTTTTCAGCTCAGCCTCCCCTAAAAGGAGAGGCTATAGCGACGCGATTAATAACCACAGCCCATCACTCGACACCCTCGAACCATTCTGGACCGATATATTTCCCTAAAAGATAGAATTTTTGGTCATTATACCACAGGACACACTTTCCGTCGACCTGCGTGCAACTCGTGTAAAACGAGTTATTTCCCGGACGCTCAATAAACAGTTTCGGTTCGGCAGTAAACCATACCGGCTGATGTGCGTTCGGCTGGTATTTTCCAGCGATTAAGTAAAGCGGACCGCGATTCTGCCACGGACTTTTCGCATTAAAGTCGAATTTATTATGAATCAGCGCGAAATAGTATCCACTTCCCGCCTCACACCCTTTCCAGTCATACATCGGGCATGGAGACACTGGGTGCAGGAACGGTTTTCCGCCGTCGCGGTCCAGTAACTTTTCCGGTTTCGACCACGTTATCCCATCATCGGAACTTACCGTCCAGCACGGATAGCCCGTTCCGGTACGCATAAGAGCAAAAAGTCTTCCATCGGGGAGCTTCACGATTCCCGGTTCCTCGCAGTGAACGCCCGTATGGAGACAGTCGTCGTCCGTCATCACCCAATTCAGCTCGATTTCGTCCGCTTCCGGATCATCATCAATGTTCGGAAAGTGAATGAACTCCGTCACCGTCCTGTATTTATGATGATGCTCCGGTGCTGCGTAACGAGTCACGCCGACGAGGTAAGTTCCGTCTTTTCCCAGTCGTAACGGACGTTGCCAGACCACCCACTCCGGCGGAATGGAGGCATCGGAAGCGTCATTATTCGTCCGCGGCACATTCGGCACAAGTTTCGGTTCCGACCACGTTTCCCCTTTATCGTCGGAGTAAATCGCGGTCATTAAACCCGTGTGCTGGCGGTTCGTGGAGACTTTCCCCGGCACATACTGATTATAAATCACATAAATTCTTCCTGACTTACTCACCAGGGGAAAACCCCAGCTCGCAATCGGCGTTTCGTCGTTCATCGTCTTCGGTCCGGCGAGAACTTTCGGCTTGCTCCACGTTTTTCCGTTGTTATCGCTCCGATAGAAGGCGACATGCTGGTCCAACGCACCTTCACAAGTCGCCTGACAGTCGACCGCGTACATCGTTCCGTCAATTCCGTCGAAAACCTGAAAATGGTCGTTATAACAGTCGCCGAGAACCTCCTCTTTAATTTCCGGGCGATAAACCACAAAATCAGGTTTCGAGAACAGATAATCATTCGGATTTTCCGCCTGCTGTTTCTTTCGCCATGCAAGTGTCGACTCAATCCGTTTCTGATACTCCGCCCGCCACTGGTCCACATTCGCGCTCTGTTGCGCCTGAGATACGCCAACCGGTAACAAAAATGCACCAAGAAGAAGATTTATCCACAGTTTCTTCATGATTTTTCCTTTTTTTAAAGTAAAATGGTGGGAAAGGAGCAATTTTGCCCCACAGTATTTATACATTATATTTACACATTATGTATTATAATGATTGTACACCAAGTTGATAATTTCGTCAAATACTCCGACAAAATTTATCTTACTTACTCACCTACC